>NZ_JWGQ01000104.1:0-584 GCF_001069025.1 Streptococcus sp. 1004_SSPC
ACCAAGTCAACCAGCAACACCAAAATATGTTGAAGGTCAAAAAGAGTTGCCAAATACAGGTACAGAAGACAATGCTAACCTAGCAGCACTTGGACTTCTCGGAGTCTTGAGTGGATTTGGTCTTGTAGCTCGTAAGAAGAAAGAAGACTAAGCTTTCTAATTGATATGATTTGTTTGCAATGAACATATCTTCCCAAAAACTGATGAATCGAATGATTCATCAGTTTTTTGCGATTGAGAGAGGAAGGATCTAACGGGGAGACAAAGGAAAAAGGCTTTTCTATCATTTGTTAAGTCTATCAAGGCTTTAAGTAAAAAAACAGATAAGACAGTAGCTATTCTGAGGTTACTGTCTTATTTTTAACACTTTTTGATCCATAAAAGAGCATGCTAAAAAAACACCTCATCTGGTATTTTTTGAAACAAGGCGTTACAATAATATGGCATAAATAATTTTACCGATTTTGGGTAGAAGTATAATCGTAAAGTTTGTTATACGTTATGAGATAATACATTGTTCTAATGAGACGATGTATAGAGGCAATCGTATGTGGCTTAGTTGAAGCTATTGTCGATTGTCTTTT
>NZ_JWGQ01000105.1:0-802 GCF_001069025.1 Streptococcus sp. 1004_SSPC
ATCAATTAACTCTTGGTTAGACTTGCTTGAGGCGATACCGTATTCTTGTGTTTTGAAACCTTCATCAAGGATCTTGGTTTTATCACTTTCGTAACCTGACAAGATTGATTTATCACCAGCAAAGGCGTCAATACGGTAAGCATAGAGTGATACGGCTAACTCAGGATAAGATCCAAGTTGAACGTAGTCAAACTTAAGGTTATTAGCTGAAGCGTACTCTTCAACAGCAGTTTTGGCAGATGACCCTTGAGATACTCCAATAGTTTTACCGTTTAGATCAGAAAGTTTCTTGTAGCCAGATTTAGTTTGAACAAGGAAACCGATTTGGTCGTAGTAGTAAGGATTTGACATGGCATATGAAGCCTTACGCTCATCTGTAATGGTATAAGTAGCGATAAGCATGTCAATAGTCCCGTTATCCATAAGGGCTTCACGAGTTTGTGGGGTAACCGCTGTAAAATTCACCTTTACCTTAAGTTTTTTGGCGATTTTCTTAGCGAGGTCAATTTCCATCCCTTGATAGGTATTGGTTTTGGCTGAGTAGTAACCAAAGTTTGGGACATCCTGTTTGACACCAACGTTTAGAGTCCCTTTTTTGACAATTTTTTGAATTGCAGCACTATTGAGTAGTTTACTTCTCTCATCTGCCTGACTACTTTTTGTGTTCCAGAGGAGAACTGCTACAAAAGCCAAAGCAGAGATAGCAAAAATGCGACTAAGTTTCTTGATTAACATAAGTCCTCCTTAGGCATCCACTTGGACACGATCAGAGTTGTGGTCGATAATCTTAGAAAGGAATTGA
>NZ_JWGQ01000106.1:0-804 GCF_001069025.1 Streptococcus sp. 1004_SSPC
ATCAATTAACTCTTGGTTAGACTTGCTTGAGGCGATACCGTATTCTTGTGTTTTGAAACCTTCTTTCAAGGTTTTTGTCTTCTTGCTTTCATAGCCAGAAAGGATAGATTTATCAACTGAGAAAGCATTTACACGATGAGCGTAAAGAGATACAGCCAATTCTGGGAAAGAACCTAGTTGAACGTAGTTGAACTTAAGATTGTGGGCTGAGGCATATTCTTGTAAGGCAGCCTTAGTTGACGCCCCTTGAGAAACCCCGATAGTCTTACCATTCAAATCTGAGATTTTATTAATATCTGAATTCTTTAGGACCAAGAAACCAATTTGATCATGGTAGTAAGGATCTGAGATGGCATAAGATGCCTTACGTTCGTCATTAATGGTGTAGGTACCGATGAGTAAGTCGATAGTACCGTTATCCATAAGAGGTTCACGGGTTTGCGTCGTTACAGGGATGTAATTTACTTTCACTTTTAACTCATCAGCAATCTTTTTAGCAAGATCAACTTCCATACCTTCGTAGCTATTGGTCTTAGCAGAATAGTAACCAAAGTTAGGAACGTCTTGTTTTACACCAACATTGAGTGTCCCTCGCTTAACAATCTTTTGGACTGCTTTACTATCAAGAAGCTTACTAGTGTCTTCCGCCTTAGTCTTGTGACTCGAGATAAGAAAAATAGTGACAATTGCTAAGCATGCGACAGTTAGGTAACGTAAGATTTTTTTGAAAATCATAGGCAACCTCCTTAGGCATCCACTTGGACACGATCAGAGTTGTGGTCGATAATCTTAGAAAGGAATTGA
>NZ_JWGQ01000107.1:0-1859 GCF_001069025.1 Streptococcus sp. 1004_SSPC
TGGCTGGTATTATGGGCTTATAGCCCTTGATCAAACCACCCGTTAGACGGGTGGTTATGATTGTCTTCCAGCCTATAATAAAATCATAGCTTGAGAGCAAACGCTAAAAAATAGTTTAGGAGGTTGTTGCTATGACAAGGCAAACAAATAACAATTTTGAACTCCTTGACCTTGAGGCACTTGCAAACGTTGAAGGTGGTGATGGATTATGTTTGATTTGAAAAGTTATATTTTAGGGATGGTTTGCATGGCTGTTATGAGTTTTTTAGATAAGCCTATTATGTCATTTCTTGAAAAACACAAGGCTACCAATTCCGTTAAGAAGAAATCCTAACTGAGATGTCTTGTCAATTGCTGGTCTGTGAATAGCATGTGAATTATGATTGAAAATTTCGATATAAGAGAAGAGGTATTTGTAATCATGACCAAAAAACGCCTAGTGTCTCTAATGATGTCTATGGGCTTCGTCCTTGTTGCCTTACATAACTTTGGAGAAAAACTGAATTTTGGACTTCAATGCCTAAATCTTATCGGGTTATGTTTATTTCTCTTTCTTATGTGTACGGTTATCAAGGATATAAGGTCAGACAAGTAGTGACATTTATGTCACTACTTTTTTATCGGCTTCCAATCTATAATAAAATTCATAGATTATGCACAGACTAGCTAAAAACACTTTAAGGAGAAAAGTATGTTTAAAAACTCAAAACCGTATTTACTGGCTACCATTCTCATCGGAATGGGCCTCGCTAATCTATTTAGAAGCTTGGATGCAGTTCACCATACCATTAACTTGCTAGGGCTAACGGTGCTTCTTTATAGCTTACTTTTTAAAAAGTGGGTACAGTTTCAAAAGTAACCTTTGGTCACTTTGAACGTAAGATGCTTGCAAATGCTTATTTTTGATGTTCCCGAAGTAAAATTATTCTTGCTAATGATAGCGGAGATTATATTATATTTGATTGCATATCTTTGTAATAGAGAAAACAAAGATATGTATATTCGCCTATTTAAAGTATCAGTACTAATGACACTACTGTATTACATCTCCAGTAGAATTTAATCGCTAAGGGCTTACTTGAAATCTTACAGCTGTATAATAAAATACAGAGAGGAATAGAGTTAAATGTAATAGCTTATTAGGTTTGCAAGACTGACTGAGGTTATTCATAGTTTAGGTGTTTTATCATGAAGTTAAAGAATATTAGTTCGAGTGTATTGCGATCTTTTAGAACCATCACTGCTGCGTTGGCAGTTTTCCTTATAAGTATCAGCCTTTCTCTCTACAAAAGCAAGATCTCGCCAGGAACTTGGCTAGCAGTCGGAGCACTAGCTTTAGTAGTCATTTTTGTTAATGGACTGCTCTACCGTATGCTTAAGAAGCGTCCAGATTCAGTAAATCTGTTAACAATACGGCAGTCCTTCATTGTTTTTCTTGTCATCTCATTTCTTGTGCTTTGTGTAGAGTTTTACACATTACTTACATTTAGTGATACCACAGACCGCATAATGTTGGTCGTATTAATGCTTTTGTTAATTCTCTGTGATTTTCTAGCTTACTTGCAAGTCAAAAAATATTTTAAAAAATAGAAAATATAGTAACCATTTGTGACATTATTCGATTTACGTTGCATAAAAGTGTTATAATAAGAAAGTGATTCAGTAAATATGTGAAAATTAGAGGAAGATTTCCAATGATTGAAGGATGTTCTTCAGGAATTACCATTCGGGACATATAGCCACTTTTTGGGACGCTAGCTCTGATAGAGACACTTGAATGCTATACTAAAGATGTTATTGAGAGATCACACGATAAAAATTTTAGGAGGTAGTTGCCATGGCAACTCAAACAATTGAAA
>NZ_JWGQ01000108.1:0-2793 GCF_001069025.1 Streptococcus sp. 1004_SSPC
CAGAAATCGGTAATTCGTTAGAATTCGATTTCGTCGTCCCACCTCCGCACAGTTGAGTAGGGCAGTAAAAGCTGATGAAATCAGCGTAGTAGAGCCCACTCAACCACTGCGTCTTGCTCGACAATCCAAAAACAATAAAGAGGCTAGGACTTTTGTCCCAGCCTCATAATTTTGAGAAATATTAGTAAAATCCATTTGATGTCGAGAAAGAGAATGACAAACAAGTGATTGTCTTGTCTGAAGAGACGAAAGAACGGATAACGGGTGATTTGTTTGAGGGACTTTATCGGAAACGACAGATTGGATTTGGCAAACTCTTCAAGACTATCAAGAAAGAATTAGACTTAGATGATGTCGAAGATGGTAATCTTGTTCAGACTGGAGAGGATAGTCAAGAAGTATCGCGAGGTCAGGAAATTGTAGCCGTTTGGAATTGGCAGAGAAAGAATTATTTTTTACAGTAACTAAGAAATATGTTAGTCAGTTTTATTATTAGGTGTATTTAATTTGCTGTAGTAATTGACAATTACGGCTGATAAGCATCCAAAAAAAATAAGTCCATATACAGTTAAAAAGACGCTAGTAATACGTCCGATTAGAGTAGTAGCTAGTATATCTCCGTAACCTACTGTTGTTGATGTGACAAAAGCATACCATAGTCCATCCCAGTAATTACTTATTTGAGGTTCAACTAATAAAAGTATTCCTCCTGAAATAAAAATAAAACTTACAAAACTTATCAAAAATTGATTAAATCCTGTAACTTTTATAATATGAAATAGAGTATTTAAACGTTTCATTTGGTTCTCCTTTGTTATAGTGTTAATGAAAATTATAGCATACAAAAAGTGTCTAAATATGTATTTTAGAAACTTTTTATATTAATTTTTATTATGTTTTCTTGATAGTAAGCCTCTATCGTTACAAGCTCGTTTGTGGTAAGATGAGTATAGGTCATTTATGTTAGTTCCTTTCAGACAAATGTGGTGTTTATCTGAGCCTAACATAGGCTTTTTCTGTCTAGCTTAATTTTACAAATTGGGTTATTTATTCTTCATAAGATTTGAAGGGTTGATCTTTTTTAGGGTATCGTGTCGGTGTGATTGACAGTCCCATCTTGTCTTTTTCGTGTAGCAATTCAATGACTAGGGAAACCATGATCAGTACCATGATGAGTGAAAATGGAAAGGCTACGATAATCAGCGTATTTTGCAAGGCTACTAAGCCCCCTGAAAGAAGTAAGACGATGGCAATAGTCGCAAGGAGTACGCCCCAGAAGATTTTAAGGTTATTCTTTGGTTTGAGATTCCCATCATCAGAGAGCATAGCTAGCACATAGGTCGCAGAGTCTGCTGACGTGATAAAGAAGGTAATGATCAAGATGATGGCAACAACGGAGGCAATAAAACCAAATGGCAGTTGACTGAAGGTTGCAAACAAGGTCTGCTCACTTGGAAACTGTGTTAAATCTACATTTCCAAGTGATTGAACATGCGTTGAAAGTGTTCCAAAGGTAGAAAACCATAAAAAGCTTAATACAGTCGGTGCTAATAAGACGATGGATAGAAATTGTCTGATACTACGTCCTTTAGAAATTCTGGCAATAAAAACTCCCACGAATGGTGACCAAGAAATCCACCAAGCCCAATAGAAAATCGTCCAAGTATTGATCCAGTCACGATTGTATTGACCAAAGGAACCAGCACTGAAACTCATACGGAAGAAATTGGAAATATACAGTCCGATACTATCGGTCAAGGTATTAAAAATCTGGACTGTGGGACCGATGATTATGGTGATGGCGAGTAGTCCAACCGCTAAAATAAGATTGGTGTTTGATAAGATTTTTACCCCTTTTCCAAGACCAGAAAGGGCTGAAATGGTAAAGAGGATGGTTGTGATAATTATGATAATAACTTGCACAAGGGCATTGTTTGGAATACCAAAGAGGTAGTTGAGTCCCCCATTGATTTGGGCTGCCCCAAAACCAAGAGTGGTTGCCACCCCGATAACAGTAGCGACCACTGTAATCGTATCTACGATCTTACCAAGGCTACCGTTTGTTTTTTTACCAAACAAGGGCTTTAAGGTAACCGATAAAAGATATTTCTCTTTTTTTCGGAAACCAAAGTAGGCAAGGGCCAGGGCGATTAAAGCATATATTGCCCAGGCATGGATGCCCCAGTGAAAGAAAGTGTAACGGAAAGCATCGGCTAAGGCTTCCTGCGACCCTGGGGTAGCTCGTACCGTTGAAATGGCATAATGGGATAAGGGCTCTGCGGCACCGTAGAAGACAAGGCCGATTCCCATTCCAGCAGAAAATATCATGGCAATCCAAGAGATAGTAGAGTGTTCAGGCACCGAATTGGGTTCCCCCAGTTTGATTTGCCCAACGGGACTAACCAGGAAAAAGCCACAAAGTAGAACGATTGACGTGACCAGTAATAAGTAAAACCAGCCAAGTTTATCTGAAATAACTTCCCTTAGTTGTTCTGACCAAACTTGGTAGCCGTCAGGCATAACAATACCAAGAAGGACCAGGATAGCCAGTAGCACAAAAGAGGTTTTTAAGACCGGCGTTAAATTTTTAGTTGACATAAAATCTCCTTTCATTCTCTACCATTATATCAAAAATGATAATAACTTAAAAATGAGGGGAGATTAGATAACACCCAGCTAGTTATAATTTTTAGTTGATTAACTAGAGACGTTTAAGAACCTAAATTGTCAAATTAAGTTAGACTTTTCAAGTAACTCAGAAAAACTTGGTAGGGTGATTGATAATTCAATGAT
>NZ_JWGQ01000109.1:0-570 GCF_001069025.1 Streptococcus sp. 1004_SSPC
CCAGCACCTTGGTCGAGCCTTTTTAAAGACAAGAATTGCCATTATGAACCAGTTTGATAAGAAGTCGCTACCTTATCGAACTTTAAAAAATCACTGGAGACACTTCCAAAAGGACAGCCGTAAGTTATCTCTCAACTCTTTTTATTCAAAGACTTTCCGTCAAACCTTAAGTCCACATGAAGTCGTTGAGAAAACTCTAGACTTTTCAGAAGAGCTCACCAACTACTATACTCTTTACCAGCTTTTACTTTTTCACTTTCAGGAGAAGAGAGTAGATGAGCTTTTTGAACTCATAAAGGAGAATATAAGCAAGGTCAATCATTACTTCAAAACAGTCTTTATGACTTTTCTTAGACACAAACAATACATCAAAAACGCACTAGAAACGGACTATTCAAACGCAAAACTTGAAGCAACTAATAAGTTGATCAAAGACATCAAACGGTTGGGTTTCGGTTTTAGAAACTTCATCAACTTTAAGAAACGTGTCTTTATCACTCTAAACATATATAAAACATACTAAGATTAGTAGTGAAGAAATCTCCGACGGGAGAGAGTACTCACTACTTT
>NZ_JWGQ01000002.1:0-35857 GCF_001069025.1 Streptococcus sp. 1004_SSPC
ATTTTCTTGAGCAAGCGAGTGATGGTTCGATAGCCATAAATAAAGTGATTTTCTATACAGAGTTGTTCGATTTTGTCTGCTATGTCGTCTCTTTTCTGAGAATTCTTACACTACTGTTTCCAGCGATAAAAGGTCGACCGTTTGACACCGAAACACTCTAAAATAATAGATACAGGGCACGTTTTCTTCTACTCTTCCACTAGCTTGATAAGACTTACTTTGTCGATTCTCTTACCAAGCTCTGATACTTTTCCACTTCAGATAACTGCTCCATCCCTTTACCATAAGTATATTGTTTCCCCACAGGTTAGTGGAAACGGTACAATTCATCATTCTGATACCATCGCCACCAGGTCTTCACCTGACTAGCATTTTTGATACCGAGGGTATCCATGATAACCTTATTTGATTTAGCCACCTTCTTCATTTCGATACAGGCTAGCTTAGTTTCTACTGAATATACTTTTTTGAACATAACAAAACACTCCTGTTTCTAGTTTACCAGAATTCACAGGAGTGTTTTCTTGTGTCTCATTTTATGGGTGCAGTACCAGTCCAAGCGTTTTTTTATGTTCGAAAACTCATTTTGTTTGACTCTTAGCCAACTCCAGACAGTAGGTTTTCACATGACAATGAGGACAAGTCAGTTTCCGAGTCCTTGGTGTATGTCCGGCAAGAGCAAACTCTTTAGAACTAGGCTCAAAAGTCCTATGACAGTTAGGACATAGGTATTCAAACTGCTTTCTATAGTGAAACACCACTAAATTTATGGCTATTAAAAATGCAGGGCAGATAATAAACAAACCTCTCGGATCCTTAAAATAATAAATAACTATCAGTAGGCCTATCAGATAAAGAAGGGATGTTAGAACGACACTCCCATACACTCTCAACTGCAAATGACGCCATGATTTTTGATTTTCCATAAGACGTGAAATGTCTGACAAATCTTCCAGCAAAAGTTGATGCCGTTTAACAGTAACTTTTTGCAAGTAACGGGCACGTTTTAGTTTAACCTCTATTTCCTTCGAAGACTTTTCTAAACTCTCGATTTGGTCTGTCAACAAAAGCTCTAAAACCTGTTCCCTATTCTCCTCTTGCAAGAGTTTCTTGATTTGTTTGATTGAGAAGTCCAAATCTCTTAAGAAACAAATGACTTGCAGACGTTCCAAGTCTGATTCGTGATAGATTCTCCGACCACCTTCTGTGACTTCAGACGGCGTCAAGATACCTCGCTGATCATAGTACTGGACAGTCCTAACAGACACTTCTGCTGCCTTAGCCAACTCTCCTGTTGAAAACTGAGACATCTCAGTCACCTCCTTTTAAGATTTTCTATCAAAGGAGGACCTTGACCACCCTTGATACCTAGATTCTACCTTATAACGCAAGGTAATATGCAAGCCCTAACCCTAGAGGATTTTCTTTTCTTACAGAAAAAGTTAGCCATCACTCTTTACACCCTTTACAGCTTCTGTAAAGCCCTAGTCGAAAAGGCCACCCAAACCTAAGGCAGCAAAAGGATTGTTACTTACTTCTTCCTGTTGCTCCAAAAGTTTGGCATTCTCATCTAATTCGAGAAACTTCTCGTAAATCTGTGCGGTCATACGAGCATCCTCCAAGCTGTTATGACCGTGTCCCTTGATTCCAAAGAAATCTGCCACACTAGTCAACTTGAGGTTAACAATACCGTTCAAATCAGAAGCACGACGGTCAAAGGCCTCATCGAAAACATCTAAAGCATATTGTTCTTCCAAGTCTAAACCATTTTCAGCTAGAATAGGCAAATCTGATTTAAGAGCATTGTAGCCAATAAGTGGAGTGTCACCAACAAATGATTTAAACTCCGCCAGAACAGACTCTAGCTTTGGTGCCTTGGCAATCTTATCCGCTGTAATTCCAGTCAAACCATTGATAAAGGATTGCAAAGGAACATCCGAATAGACGAAAGAATCAAACTGGTCCACTTCCTCATGCTGATTCAGCTTAATAGCCGATACTTGGATAATATGACTAACCCCATCCACCGTGTTAAACTCCAAATCAAAGGCAATATAAGTTTCTAAATTTTCCATTTTAATCTCCTACAATAGTTAAAGCTGAGACTGAGTCCCAGCTTCTTTTTTATTTTCCAAATAGACGTCCAAAGAAACCTTTTTTAGAAGCTTCTTCTTGTTTGGTCTGGATTTCTTCCACTTGGGCCTTGGCTTCGTCAACCTCAACCTTAGCCTCGTCAAGTTCCAGTTTAAGCTCTTCCTTGTCCTTCATAGCAGTCAAGGTCAATTGCTGTTGTTGATCAATTTGCTTGTCCTTTTCGGCGATTTGAACGTCTTTGACACGCAATTGGTCATCCATGTTAGACAACTGCTCGTCCTTAGCCTTCAACTGAGCATACAGACGGGCAATCTCAGAGTTTTTCTCGTCTACAAGAATCTCCAACAACTCACGTTGTTTTGTTTCTTCATCGATTGGCTCATCATCAAAGATGGTTTTCTTGTAAATTTCCTCCAACTTAATTAAGCCACTGCGTTTAACGACAGTAACTCCTTTAGCATTTTTTTCTAGATCTTCTTCTGGAAGTTGTTTGACACGATTATTGACTGCTTGACGACTAACACCAAGGATTTCAGCAATCTCGCTGACTGTCTTTTCAATACTCATAATAGCCTCATTTTCTCTTGAAATGTCTCACTATGAGAATATCACAATCACTCCTTTCTGTCAATTTGACTAGTTATTCTGGATATCTGAAGGACTTTTTTCCTTTCACTCTTCAAACAATTGACTTGATAGGAAGCTAAGCTTTTGGTTAACTATGTGTGGGTATAAATGTATATAGAAGGAAAGTCTTTGACTTAAACAATCGGTACTTCCAAATTGGGTTTTGTCGGTATCAGATCTGTTGTATCTAGGAATGGTGGGAACAATTCCACAAGGTTTGAGATTTTCATTCTTGCTCCAATTTTTGATGGCATTCGAGCAACCTTGGTTGCAAAACGACTTGATATTGAAGCATCAATCACATTATCTTCAACGGTTTGACTGTTGGAGTTTTTTTATTGTTACTTTACTCGCTTACTAAAGCCTCATATTGCCATCCGAGATTGAAAAAAGCCCTAAATTATGCCATAATAAACAAAAGCAAAATAGAAAGAATGAGTCCTATGAAAAACTTCCGTGATGATATTAAGGTCAATGATTTGGCCCAGCCCTTTTTAGAGCCAATCATCGAACAAATGACCACTGTATTCGACCCAGAGATTGAGCTAGATATTTATAACCTTGGTTTGATTTATGAAATCACCGTCGATGAAAATGGCCACTGCTACTTCCTTATGACCTTTACTGATACTGGTTGTGGCTGTGAAGAGACTATGCCTTATGAAATCGCTGAAAAGCTAAAATCCATTGACGGTATTAACTCTGTCAAGGTGGAAACCACTTATTCACCAGTCTGGAAGATGACACGTATCAGTCGTTATGGACGTATTGCTCTTGGTATCTCACCTCGAGGCGGAAAATAAAAGGAAAACCATTACTTGTCACCATACTGCCAACAACTGTCTTAAAAATTAATATCAAAAAATCACATCGAACAAATGTCCGGTGTGATTTTGTTTTATATCATTTCATTAGGCTTTACCTGATTTATCCATGTTCCAGAAGTCGGTAACGGCACCACGTGACGCTGAAGAAACGATGTGAGCGTATTTACCAAGGACACCACGGCTATAAAGTGGTGGCAACTCAGTTTCGGCTTTACGTTTCGCCAACTCTTCGTCTGAAACGTGCATCGTAATTTCTTTGGTATCTTGGTCAACTGTAACCATATCACCTGTACGGAGGTAGGCAATAGGTCCACCAACCTGAGCTTCAGGAGCAATGTGACCAACAACGAGTCCGTAAGTACCACCTGAGAAACGTCCATCTGTCAAGAGGGCAACCTTATCCCCTTGACCTTTACCAACGATCATTGAAGACAATGACAACATTTCTGGCATACCAGGACCACCCTTAGGACCTACAAAACGTACAACAACTACGTCGCCATCAACGATTTCATCAGAAAGAACTGCTTCGATGGCGTCTTCTTCTGAGTCAAATACTTTAGCAGGACCAGTGATGTTACGAACTTTAACCCCTGATACTTTGGCAACCGCACCTTCTGGAGCCAAGTTACCTTTCAAGATAATCAATGGACCATCAGCACGTTTAGGATTTTCAAGCGGCATGATGACTTTTTGACCTGGTGTCAAATCATCGAAGGCCTCCAAGTTTTCTGCAACAGTCTTACCAGTACATGTGATACGATCACCGTGAAGGAAACCATTCTTAAGAAGGTATTTCATAACGGCTGGTACACCACCAACATTGTAAAGATCTTGGAAGACATATTGACCTGAAGGTTTCAAGTCAGCCAAGTGAGGCACACGCTCTTGAAAATCGTTGAAATCTTCAAGTGTCAAATCAACGTTAGCTGCATGAGCAATAGCGAGCAAGTGAAGTGTCGCATTTGTTGAACCACCAAGTGCCATTGTGACAGTGATGGCATCTTCAAAGGCTTCACGTGTCAAGATATCTGATGGCTTAAGACCTAGTTCAAGCATCTTAACAACTGCACGACCTGCTTCTTCGATATCTGCTTTCTTCTCAGCTGATTCTGCAGGGTGAGATGATGATCCTGGAAGGCTCATTCCCATTACTTCGATTGCTGTCGCCATTGTGTTGGCAGTATACATACCACCACAACCACCAGGGCCAGGGCAGGCATTACATTCAAGATCTTTAACCTCTTCTGCGGTCATATCACCGTGGTTCCATTTACCGATACCTTCGAAAACAGAAACCAAGTCGATATCCTTACCGTTAAGGTTACCTGGTGCAATGGTACCACCATAGGCAAAAATCGCTGGAATATCCATGTTAGCAATGGCAATCATAGAACCAGGCATATTCTTATCACAACCACCAATAGCAACAAAGGCATCGACGTTGTGACCACCCATAGCTGCTTCAATTGAGTCAGCGATGATATCACGAGATGTCAATGAGAAACGCATCCCTGGTGTCCCCATCGCAATACCATCTGCAACAGTAATCGTACCAAATTGAACTGGCCAAGCACCCGCGTCTTTAACACCTTCTTTGGCAATTTGACCAAAACCGTGCAAGTGGATATTACATGGTGTGTTCTCAGCCCAAGTTGAGATAACCCCAACAATAGGCTTTTCAAAACTATCATCCGTCATCCCAGTCGCACGAAGCATGGCACGGTTAGGTGATTTAACCATGCTATCGTAGACAGAAGAACGGTGTTTCATGTTATTTTCAGACACGATATTTTCCTCCATAGTTAATAACTATTCTAATTTAAACTTCTACTCCTATTCTAACATAAATTATCTAAAAAAACTGACCATTTACAAACTATTCTCCCTTTTTAAATTATGCTAAAATAAAGGCATGAAACATTTTGATACTATCGTTATTGGTGGGGGTCCTGCTGGCATGATGGCGACTATTGCCTCAGCCTTCTATGGCCAACAAACCCTTCTAATTGAAAAAAACAAACGTCTCGGAAAGAAGCTGGCTGGTACTGGTGGTGGACGTTGTAATGTTACTAACAACGGGACTTTAGACGATCTTCTAGCAGGTATTCCAGGTAATGGCCGTTTCCTCTATAGCGTCTTTTCACAATTTGATAACCACGATATCATTGCTTTTTTCGAGGACAATGGTGTCAAACTTAAGGTTGAGGATCACGGACGTGTCTTCCCTAAGACAGATAAATCACGGACCATCATCCAAGCTCTAGAAAATAAGATTCAGGAACTTGGTGCTAGCATACTCACCAATACAGAAGTTGTCTCTGTCAAAAAAGTCGATGAACATTTTCAGGTTAAGTCTGCAGACCAGATTTTTACCAGTGATAAACTCATCGTCACAACTGGGGGAAAATCTTATCCATCAACAGGTTCAACTGGTTTTGGTCACGATATCGCCCGACATTTCAAACTTCATGTTACTGATCTTGAAGCTGCAGAAAGTCCACTTTTAACCGACTTTCCACATAAAGCTTTACAGGGAATTTCTCTTGACGATGTCACACTGTCTTATGGAAAACACAAGATTACTCATGACCTTCTTTTCACACATTTTGGCCTATCTGGACCGGCTGCCCTACGTTTATCTAGCTTTGTCAAAGGAGGTGAAATATCCCATCTAGATTTTCTTCCTAACCATAGCCAAGAAAATCTCAAGACCTACTTTGAGGAAAATCGCGAGAAATCTGTTAAAAACACTCTCAAAGGTCTAGTGCCTGAACGTGTCGCTGAATTTCTAGCAGGAGATAAGGCAGATAGCAAGATTAAACAACTCCATCCAAAAGATTTGGAAAAGCTTATCAGTCAACTCAAGGAGATGGAAATTCCAATTACAGGCAAAATGTCACTTGCTAAGTCCTTTGTAACCAAAGGTGGCATAGACCTCAAGGAGATTAATCCTAAGACCCTAGAAAGTAAAAAAGTCCCTCATCTACACTTTGCAGGAGAGGTCCTTGACATCAATGCACATACCGGTGGCTTTAATATTACTAGCGCCCTCTGTACTGGTTGGATAGCAGGAATTCAGATTCCTTGGGACTAGGAAGATTTTTCGAATAACGACAACAAAAAGGTCCCTTCTATGATAGAAGGGATCTTTTGTCTATTTCTAAAAGGAGAGGAGGGGATTCGAACCCCCGAGCCCCGTTAAGGACTACACGCTTTCCAAGCGTGCGCACTCGGCCTCTATGCGACCTCTCCATATCAAACGATTAGCCTATTTGTGGCTAATCGCTATTTTTTCATCCTATTTACCAAATATTTAATCTTTAAACTGAGCCTCTACTCGATAGATGACTTGACCTTTTTCTGAGAATTTACGCTCGTACTCAGTCATAACATTACCTTCGTAATCACTAGCATGAAGGTCCAACCAAACTTTGTTGAGAATCATTCCATACTGTGAGAAGCTCGCCAAACTGTATTCGAAAAGTCCACGGTTATCGGTCTTAAAGTGAATCTCTCCATTTTTAGGCAATATTTGCTTATAAGTATCTAGGAAAGTCTTGTAAGTCAAACGGCGTTTCTCGTGACGGCTCTTAGGCCATGGATCTGAGAAATTCAGATACATCATGTCCACTTCACCGTCCGCAAAATAGTTGGTCAAGGCAGATCCATCCACACGCAAGAGTTTGACATTTTCAGCACCAGAGGCCAAAACCTTATCCAAGGCGTAACTCAAAACAGACAACTGGATATCAATACCGATGTAGTTAATATTAGGGTTTTGTTGAGCCATTCCAGTAATGAAGGCTCCCTTACCAGAACCCACCTCAATATGGATAGGATTGTCATTACCAAAAAGCTGATGCCATTTACCTTTAGCAGCTTCTGGCTCAAGGATAACATACTGAGGATAATTAGCTAGGTGTTCCTCTGCACCTTTACGTTTTCTAACTCGCATGTCTACTTTCTAATATCTGTGCAAGGTCTCTCTGAACTTACGCAGCTCATAAATTTCTCGATTGGCATGTTCCATATCACGGCTATCAAAGAATTTTGAAATTTGTGTCAAGTATGAAAATTGCCCATACCAGTAAATCTTGTCCATCACAAGGTCATTGTTCTTATAGCCATAATATGACAACCACTGTGGCCAATGTGCCAATGGAATGTAATGGCTAAGAATCTGCGCCACATCATACATACGGTCAGTTAGACGTACAGAATCCCAATCAACCAAATAAATCAATCCTGAGGTTGTAATAACAAAGTTACTATGACGAGCATCGCCATGAACAATGGTCGCAATCTCTGCACGAAACTCTGGAAGATGACGTTTCAAATCTCTAACAACATCTTGAAGGAAGCTATTTTCACGCAATTGATAAGCAGCATTTTCCTCCCACTCGTGCAGAAGGTCAAAAGGATTCTCAATATGATAATCCAACTGCAAGAGCTGATTAACCAAGTGTTTAGAGCGGTGCAGATTACCAAGAATTTGGATAATCTGTTTACTATTCATATCATGTTTGGTCAAAATACGACCATCAAGCCACTCCTGTGCACTCATCATATCACCATTTCCCAGACGTTTAGCCCACAGGAGCTGGGGCGCAATCTGTTCCTTGGCAAGAGCTGCCAAGATTGGTGTTGTATTCATCTTCACAAAGACACGATCTCCGTTTGGATAAGTCCCCATATAGGCCTTACCACTATTTCCTTTGAGAGGAGTCAGGCTCAAATCTTTATCTGTTGATGTCACCTAGGCATCTCCTTTTTCTTTAGTAATTTGCTTCTATTTTAACTTATTTGATAGGTATTAGTCAATCATCTTCTTAAGCTTGGCTGGTAGGTAAACAAGGCTCAAAACCAGCATAATTCCAACTAAAATCAGGCTAAACTTAAGATCGAAGAGGCAAATAGCCTGGACCAGAGTCAGCACAAGTACAATCTGAGTAATCAAGCGCTTAAGATTGCTCACCTGCATGTCTTTTCCAACTGGCATAAGGTTAGCCATTCTCTGATAAGCAAAGTGTGATTTTAGTGCTGTTAGCTGGAAGAGCAAGAGGTAGTCAAAAACAACCACAAGCACCATAGCCAGCCATTTTTCAGGAACCAAAAAGATAACCAAAAGAGACAAAGCAAAGAGACGACAACTCAAAGCAAAGTAATCTCCAGAACGTAAGAAAGCCCTTAGGTAAAGGTTGTACCAAGTATGTTTCTTGTCTTTCTTTGTACGTTTAAGAACACTATCCAAATAACCACGGCGTTTAACACTCGACGTAATTCCCTTAACATTGGTAAAGAGTGAAAAGAACTTCAAAATCGATTGTTGGCGCTTATTCTCCGCCTCAATAGCCTCAGTCCAGTTCAGGCCAGACTGTTTATAAAAAGGTTGTGCTTTCTTTTGGAAAATAAAATACTTAAGAATAGCCATAGCCACAGCAATGAGAATAACTCCCCAAACTGGAAGGCCCAAGGCAAAAAAGAGTGGGACGACCAAGATAAAAATCAAGGTCTGAATGAGCACCCAAAATCTAAAAGCACGCCCTGTTACCTTCTTAATATGACCTATCACTTCTTCTTCCTTAACCAACAAGTAGTGCTTGTCCGCAGGTTCTAAATAAGTCGCAATATTCCCCCAGAAAGGTAATAGCAGACAAAGCACAAGCAAGCCAAGAATGATTGCCCACGGATTCTTTGGAAAATGCTTCAGCAACTGGCTATACTGAACCAAGACAAAGCCTAGCAGAAAGAGAAGAACCAAGATAAAATGATCATTAAAGACATAGCGACTATACTTGGCACAACGGGTAGTGAATCGTCTGCTACGCTCCTTAAAAAGCTCAGCTATCATGACAATTCTCCCTTAGTCAACTGCATATAGATATCGTTAAGACTAGCACTATCGTTGCCAAAAGTCTGACGGAGCTCCTCGAGAGTCCCTTGTGCCAAGACCTGTCCATGGTGCAAAATCACAAAGCGATCACACATCTTCTCAGCCGAATCCAAAACGTGAGTCGACATGAGAATCGCCTTTCCCTTAGCCTTTTCCTCAGCCAAAAGTTCAATCAAATCAGAAATCGCCAAGGGATCCAAACCTAGGAAGGGCTCATCAACAATGAGAAGACTTGGACCAACAATAAAGGCACAGATAATCATGACCTTCTGCTTCATCCCTTTTGAAAACTGAGTCGGGAACCAGTCCAACTTTTCATCTAAGCGAAAAAGCTTAAGATACTTGTCCGCACGTGCCATTCCCTCTGTAACATCAAGGCCATATGCCATCAGCACCGTTTCCAAATGTTCACGAAGCGTCAATTCTTCATAAAGACTTGGCGTTTCAGGAATATAGCCAATCTTCTGACGATAGCTAGCTGGATCTTGTTGAATCGTTAACTCATCAATGACAATCTGTCCCCCATAAGGTGTTAAGAGACCAATAATCTCGTTAATTGTTGTTGATTTCCCAGCACCATTAAGACCAATGAGACCAACCAATTCACCATCAGCCACCTCAAAAGTCACATCTTTTAGGACGGGAATATTAGCGTAACCACCCGTCACCTTTTCTAATTTAAGCATTATCTTTTCTCTCTTTGGTATGATATAATCTATTATAACAAAAACTCATGGAAAGGTCGTTATTATGGATAATTGTATTTTCTGTAAAATTATATCTGGAGAAATCCCTTCATCAAAAGTCTACGAGGACGACAAGGTTCTAGCCTTCCTCGATATTTCACAAGCTACAAAAGGACATACCTTGGTTATTCCTAAAGAGCACGTTCGTAACATCTTAGAAATGTCTGCTGAAACCGCTGAGACTGTCTTTAGCCGTGTTCCAAAAATTTCTCGTGCCGTGCAAAAAGCAACTGGAGCAATCGGCATGAATATCCTTAATAACAACGAAGAAGTTGCTGGACAAACCGTCTTCCATGCTCATATTCATCTCGTTCCTCGTTACGGTGCAGACGATGGTATCCACATGGGATTTGACGAACACGAACCAGACTTCGCTGCCTTGGTCGACCTTGCTGACAGCATTGCTAAAGAGGTAACAGAATGAAACTCGGACGCTTTCTAGCTCTTGGAACCCTTGCCTACGGTGCCTACTACGCCTATAAACGACGTGAAGACATCAAAGAGGAAATCCTAGACCTCAAACAATCACGAGAAAATATCTCTCACGATCTGGACAGAATCAAACGCAACCTTGACATCATCAAGGAACAAAACTTTGTGCTTGATGACATCAAACAAGACCTCATCTATAAAACACGTATCTTCCAAAAAGACCTAGAACCTCGACTTAGCATCATCCAAGAACATTTGAAAAAATATCAAAGTGAGGATAAAGAAAAAAGGTAAGTAGCCTATGCTACTTACCTTTTTTACTGATGAAAAATCGACAATTACTTGTATTCTGTAAAAATCAATTTAGCGTCATCAGCCTTTGTTGACTCATCATATCCAGTATAATTAATACTTAGGACTTGATTTTTCTTTAATTTAACAACGACATCTGTATTTCCTGGATTGTATTCTTGACTCTTTGATGTGTTTGAATCCAAATCTTCGATAGTAACATCCCAACCGAGATTATTAAATTGTGGGTCAAGATTAACGTTAGTGCTTAATTTATACGTTCCTTCCTTAATATCTCTGCCTACAATAAATTCTCCCTGACCAAGTTCATTACTTGGTTCAACTTCCTTAGCTACTGCATTGAATTTTACTTTGGAAATGTCTTGTAATTGTAAAGTATCTCCATCAAATAAAATAAGTCTAATCTTTGAAGCATAATTTCCAACATTTCCAGCTGTACCAGCAACAAAGTTTATATGTAGTCCATCCTCAGATTTTCTTGTACCAAAAATATTTCCTGAACCACCCGTAACTTCAATATCATATATTCCAGGCTTAACATCACCTTTTTCACCTACAGTAATATCATCAGTAGCATAAATTTCATCCGTAGATTTAGAACTATCAATAAGTTTTTGGAAAGGTTCTGATTTAGCAGTATGAACCTTTGATTGTTTTACCTTTGGATTTCCCTCTGACTTTTTACTATCATTTTGGCACCCCACTAATCCGATACCAACGAACATCAAAAGAACAAATGTGATTAACTTTTTCATAATATTTTCTCCTAAAATTTATTTTTTACTTTGAACTGTTACTGTTGCTTCATGATCCAAGGATTTTATCATTGAAGAGTAGTACTTCTCAGCTGATTCATTCAAAAGTTTATTGTAATCCTTTAAATATCCTTGCTGTTCTTTATTTGATAATCCTTTTGTAGCAGCCTCACCAGTATCAACATTTTGGGTTGATGCACTGAGTAATCCTCCACTAGTATCATATAACTTATAAGGTTTATCCTTGTCTAACTCAACACCAATAACTTCATATTGAGGTAAGTTAACCTTATAATTGTGTTCCCTATCACTCTCAATATTAACTCCTTTCTTTATACCAAATTTAGCTGTATAGTTAAGAATAATAATCGCTCGCTTTTCTGAGCCTGGAATTACAATTTTATTACCAAATAGCTTTGTATTATTCTCAATAGTCTTAATTTTTTGAATTTCTACATTTAGTAAAACTACTTCATGAACCTTTTCTATCTGCTTAATACTAGAATAAGTCTCAGTTTGCTGATTATGAGATAAAGCATTCTCAATATTCTGAACTGGTTTTAGCCAGAATCCTAATATTAAAATTAAGGCTAAGACGATTAGGTAAATCCATACAGCTATCTTTTTATTCAATATCTTTTTAACTAATTTCATTCAGATTCACCTACATTCCTACTTTTTCAAAAACAACTGGATTAACAATCCTGCAATCACAATACCAGCTGCAATTAGGGGGTTCAACATCGCTATTCCTACAAGAATTAAAATAGCTAAAATCCATAAAACTACCTTTATCATCTTATCTCCTTTAAAATACGAATACCATAATCTCCCCTAAATTTAATTTTCTGTAAACATTATATATATATACGTTGTCAAGGTTTTCTTGAAAATAGAATATATTTTTAACTATTTATCAGATTATTATAATTTAAATAAATTTATCTCATTTTATATTTAAGAATAAATATACAAGTCATAGCTATACACAATACAAGACTTTCCGCTGTGCGAAAGGTGAGAGAAGCACTATTGCTTCTCTCACTCGGAAGTCGCTTCCGTCCGTAGCACCCAAGGAAAGTCTTAAAGAAAAAACAGAGATGTCTACTAACATCTCTGCTTCATAATAAGATTAGGAGGTTTTATGCTTCTTATTCAGCATCTTTTTCTTTGATAACCAAGACACCATCTTCCATATCAGCTTCTAGGTGTTTAGCATCAAGGTTATCCAAGTGGAAGTCTGTGACTTTGTCACGGATTTGTTGTTCAACCACACGACGAAGTGGACGAACACCCATGACTTCATCGTAGCCTTCTTCAGTCATGTATTCTTTAGCAGCTTCGCTAACTGCCAAGTCAATGTCTTTCTTAGAAAGCGTCTTGTTAACTTCAACCAACATAAGGTCGACAATCTTAGAAAGATCTTCTTTGCTCAAGTGTGAAAATTCGATGACAGCATTGAAACGGTTAAGGAATTCTGGACGGAAGAAAGGTTTCAAACGATCCATAAGTTCTGGTTTATCAGCATCTTCTGTCAAGTTAGCTTCGTAACCAAAGCCAGCGTTTGAAGTTGCGATAATCACAGTATTCTTGAAGTTTACAGTGTTACCTTGACCATCTGTCAAACGACCATCGTCCAAAACTTGGAGGAGAAGGGTGATGACTTGAGGGTCAGCCTTTTCAATTTCGTCGAGAAGGACGATTGAGTATGGGTTACGGCGAACACGTTCTGTCAAAGTATTGCTATTGTCATCATAACCAACATAACCAGCTGTTGTACCAATCAATTTAGAAACGGCTGTGCGGTCGCTGTATTCTGACATGTCCAAACGGATGATAGCATCTTTAGTTCCGAACATATCAAGAGCCAATTGTTTAGCCAACTCAGTTTTACCAACACCAGTAGGTCCTACAAAGAGGAAGCTACCGATTGGACGGTTACCTTCGTCAAATCCTGCACGGTTACGACGGATGGCACGTGCCACTGCTTCAACGGCTTTATCTTGACCGATAACCTTAGTTTGCAAACGGTGGCCCATATCTTTCAAACGTTCGATATCAGTTGCACCCATTTGTGACACTGGAATACCAGTCATACGTTCTACAGATTCAGCCACATCGTTGACAGTTGCAGTGACTTTAAGGTCTTCTGTATGGTTGGCAATTTTCTTTTCAAGTTCTTCAATACGAACCTTAGCATTTAGAGCTGCTTCGTAGTCTTCTTTGGCAGCTGCAGCTTCTTGTTTAGCTTTTTCTTCTTCAATTTCATGTTCAACAGCATTCACATCAGTCACTGGGTGTTGAGCAGCCAAGTGAGCAGCTGTTACATCGACAAGGTCGATAGCCTTATCTGGTAAACTACGTTGCGGAATGTATTGTACAGAGAAATCTACTGCTGCTTTCAAAACATCATCTGGTAAGATAACATTGTGGTGTTTTTCATAAAGGTCACGGATACCTTGGAGAATCTTGAAGGTATCTTCAGCAGAAGGAGCATTAACCTTAACTTCGTTGAAACGACGAGCAAGGGCAGCGTTCTTCAAGATAGTGTTACGGTATTCATCCTGAGTTGTCGCACCAATCACTGTCAATTCACCCCGTGAAAGAGCAGGTTTCAAGATATCAGCAAGACCTTTAGATCCTTGACCATCGCCAGTGCTTCCGGCACCAAGAATTTGGTGGATTTCATCGAAGAAGAGGATGATATTTCCAGCTTCTTTGACTTCATTTACCAAGTTTTGAATGTTTTCTTCAAAGCTACCACGGTATTGAGTACCAGCTTCAAGTCCAGAAATATCGATTGAGATGATTTCTTTGTTCTTGATAGCAGCTGGGACATCACCATTGACGATGGCTTGAGCCAAACCTTCAACTACGGCTGTTTTACCAACCCCAGCGTCCCCGACAAGGACTGGGTTATTTTTTGTACGACGAGCCAAGATTTCGCAAGCTTCTTGGATTTCTTTGTTACGTCCAATAACTGGATCCAATTTACCTTCACGAGCTTCTTCAGTCAAGTTACGACCAAGTTTAGCAAGAATACCATCTTGTTTAGGTCCTTTACCTTGTTGTTGAGTTGGGTTGACTGCTTCACCTTCATTACCAGGCAATTGACCTGTTTGGCGGTAAATAGCAAATTCTTCAGGTGTCACTTCACGACCGTTAATCATGTAGCGACGGTTTTCTGAACGGTAACCACCCATGTTACCCATCAATTGATTGAAAAGATCGTCCATATTGTTAAAGTTGTTGTTCATATAATTACCTCGTTTTGTGTTATCTTGTGAAATTTCTTAAACGTTATTTTTATGTTAATGTATTTTCTGACTTTTACTGACCAAAACCCTAAAAATTTTTAGTAGCTTCAACTACTCTTCTAATAATTTCAGGTTTTGCTCTTGGTAGGAGACTGAGAACTTTCACAGTCTTAAATAAATTATCATTTAGCATAAGAGCCACCTTCTTTCTGTGAATCTCTCAATATAGCTAACTTCCAAGCCTCTTTCAAAACTATGAATAGCTTTTTCAGAAAGAAACTTATACATTAAGGAATCCTTTTTCCTTATAGCTTTATCATATACCTTTCATTTAATCAGGTCAAGAATTTAGTTTTGACTTTTACTGACCTTTTAGATGAAAATTTTTGCAGACTAGCTGCAATCCTTTTTATTGGTATATGGGCTATTGACACGGCCTTCATAAGGATTTCATTTCCTTATGCTTATATTCTACAACATTGGTCAGTAATAGTCAATAGTTTTGTTTGACTTTTTTTGACCTTTGTCATATTTTTGTGCAGCCAAACCAAAATAACTTTATAACCAGTATTTAGGCAAGCACTGCAAGATTTATAAGGAAGCTAAATCCTTATGACACTATCATACACTATTAGTCAGCAAAGGTCAAAGGTTTTGTTTGATCTTTTTTGACCTTTTGGAAAATAATTTACGGAAAGTAAAAAAGCCTACCAGAGGTAGACCTTCTATAAAACTATTTTACTCTAATCGGTACGCGTCCGAAGTTTTGTTCGGAAAGCTCGGGGTTACCTAATTGGTAAACATTATCTGCTTGCTGTGTAAGCAGATCCCAAGGCTCCCTTCCAATACGAGCCACTATATCAACAGACTTTTTCACAGATTTGAGATGAGACTGTCCTTTTTGAGAAAATCCAAGCACATGAACAGCCTGGGGCAAAGGATTATCCACAGCTTCGACCAGGATATAGGTCAAAATACGACGTACTCGTGCTTTTGTATAGCGTTTGGTTGCTACCTTATCCACCAGTTCCTCCACAGAAGACACCTCGCGGATAACAGCTTTTAAACGACTAGCAATCTCTTCGTTAACTTGAAAAATAGTGGTCAAATCAGGGTTTGTAAGAATCTGATAACTCAACAATTGGAAATAATTATCCCAAGAGACCTGTGGAGAAGTCTGAAAAAGCTTGCTATTGGGCATGAACTTATCCACAAAATCGCTATCTTGCTTGTGGAGACGTAGACTCGTCGCTGAGGCGAAAGATACTTCCTTGTCTGAGGAATGATAACCGGCTCCTTGTCTCTGGATAGGATTCAACTTAATGCCCTTACCAGCACAAGCTTTGGCATAGGCTAGCCCTAGGATATGGTTGGGTGTATTGCCAGTGAAATCCACACCAGCAAACTTTTCCCACATTTTTTGTGTCTTTTGTGGATAAGATAAGTCACTCTGTAAATTTTCTACAAAAGCTTCCATATCCTCTGACTTTTCAGCATAGACATCTGCTATTGCCTGGTAATCTAGGACTTCTTCCGTTCCAAAAGTAAGGCTATCAATTCCCAGTCGGGACAAGATATCGACGGCTCCAGCAGCAAAATAATCGGCAGACTGGACTGCCGTCAAGAAAGGCAACTCAACCACGAGATCTGCCCCATTTTCCAAAGCCATCTGAGCTCTAGTCCACTTATCCACAATAGCTGGCTCACCTCGCTGAACAAAGTTCCCAGACATGGCAACGATTTTTACGCCTTCAGCCTGATCCAAGAGATACTTGTGACCGTTATGAAAAGGATTGAACTCAGCAATAATACCTGTAACTGTCATAGGCTCTTACTTTTGGGCCACAAAGAACCAACGGGCACTAGTTTCTGTCGGTTCCTTATCCTCAAAATCGGCGTAAAGTTTGAAGGATTTGAAGCCAGCCTGCTCCAACAAGATATCATAAGTCAAAACCTCATAGGTGCGTTCCTCATGCACCTCATCATGACGGCTAAAGCTTCCATCTTCCTCTTGGACAAAGAAAGTTAATTCATGGACAATAGAATGCGGAGCCGCATCCTCATAGGTATCCCAGAGCATAGCAAAGTCTTCTGCATTTTCATGGTAGGAATAGCCAGGGAAAACCTCATCCGTCTGATAGGTTGAGTGTACATCAAAGATAAAGACGCCATCTTCATTCAGTGCATTATAAACCTCCTTGAAGACGTCCCAAACCTCTACTTCATCCTGCATATAGCAGATAGAATCTGAGTAGCAAGTCACAAAATCATATTTGCCCGCTTGCGATAAATCCAACATGTTGCCTTCGATAAAATCGATTTTCTGCTTGGCGGAAGACGCACGCTTCTGAGCAACCTTCAACATGTCAGCACTCAAATCAAGTCCAGTAACATCAAAACCGGCTTGGGAAAAACGTACAGATTGAATACCAGTCCCACAAGCTAATTCAAGCAATTTCTTTTTATCCTTAGTCTTTGGCAGATGACGGAGGGAAAAATCCGTCCACAAATCGTAAAGGCTGTCATCCATAACAGCGTCGTAGACCGCCGCAAAAGTTTCATAAGTAGCCATAATGATGATACCAAGTCCGTCCGTAATCAAAATGAAAATTAGGAGCTTAGACTTGGAGGAATCTCCAAGACAAAGCTGTCTATTTTCCGACGATTACAGGACGGGTTCAAATCCTTTCTAAGATACAAAGAGCGTCAAAAGCACAGAGAAAATAGGAAACTTTCTGCCGTATCGTTAGATACAAAGAAAGTTTATCTTTTTCTCACAGCTTTTAGTTCGTGTTCAGCTTCAACATTAACCAAACTCGACGCTCTCACCTTTCTAACAATTTTCTTCTAAAATAAGCAAATAAAACCCAGTTGACTACAACTGAGTTCATTATCTTATGCCAAATAGGCTGACACATCCATCATCGGTGCTTCATGCCAGAGTTTTTCAAGGTTATAGTGAGCACGTTCGTCTTCTGTAAAGATGTGAACAACAACGTCGTTCAGGTCCAAAAGAATCCAACCACCCTTGTTGTCACCTTCCATGTGACTAGCATCAAGGCCAGCTTCTTTAACTTTCTCACGGATGTTGTCGGCAATAGCTTCCAACTGACGGCTATTCATTGCACTCAAAATAACAAAGTAATCTGTTAGGCTAGTAAGACCATACAAATCTAGGGCAACAATGTCTTCAGCTCGCTTTTCATCAGCAGCTTTGACAACCAATTCAAGTAATTCTTCTTTCATTTAATCCTCTTTCATTAAAAAATCGTTTTGTAATCTAAGACATCTGCAAAACGTTCATCCCAAATGTTCTCGTAAAAATCATTAATTGTTTCTGCTGGAATGTCGTCTCCATCAAAGGTTGTAACAGTACCTTCGGGAACGACTAGCTTGTAGCCATGTTCGAAAGCAACTTTAACGGATGTATCAACACAATACTCCGTCTGCATACCGCATAAGACTAGTTTCTCAATTCCTTGTTGATCCAAGTATTCCTTTAATCCAGTCTCTTTAAAAATGCTATTGTATCGCTTCTGAAAAACCTTTTCATCAGACTGTCTCTTTAATAGTGGCGATAATTTCCAATCTTCCGAGGTTAGAGCTTCTTCCGTTTCAATATGCTGAATATAGATAATTTCAATCTGCTGTTTTCTAGCCTGATCTTGTAAATAAGAGATTTTCTCTAACAGCTTTTGTGTTTCAAAACCTGTTTCTACTAAGATATTTTGTACATCAATAATAATAAAAGCTATTTTCACTTACTAATCCTCTTTCAAGCAATGCACAAAAGCATTATAGGTTTCAAGAGTTTGGGGATAAATCGGCAAGGCCTGGTGGGCCAAGTGTTCTACCGTATGGACTGTTTCAAAAGCAACTGCCTTATCCAAGGATTGCTCTGCTACTTGTCTAGCTTCCTCTACCAAAGGGAAATTACGGTTATGCTCAATATAATCAGCCACATAGACAATCTTATCTAGGGTTGACATTTCATGGCTTCCGACAGTATGAATCTCAATACTGCGTAGAATATCAGAATCAGTCAATCCCAAATCTTCTTGGATTTTGTAAATCCCAACCATGCCATGCCAGACATTGTTCCCCCATTTTTTCAATTCAGGATCAAGCTTATATTTATCAATAAGCTCCAAGAATTCCTGATCTGGAAGTTCCTTGGCATAATCATGAAGGAGGCCAGCCAAGCCAGCTTTCTCAGTATCATATTCGTACTTTTCAGCAAGAGTAATAGCAGCTCTCTCAACACCCAGAACATGATTGAAGCGTTTAGGACTCATGACCGCTCGAACTTTTTCAAGGAGTTCTTCACGAGAATAGTCTAAATATTTTTCATAGGTCATTTATAGAGCCCCGCTTTCTTGATGTAGGCAAGTACAGACTGTGGCACCATAAAGTTAGGTGTGCGATCCTTCTTAATGTAGGCTCTGACTGCACTCGAACTAATATCCATAAGGGGCACATCAACCCAAATAACTGGATAAGAGGTTCCAGCCTTATACTTAGGACGCTGAACACCCACAAATTGGACCATCTCGATAAGTTCGTCAATGCGATGCCATGTAGGCAGATAGTCGACCATATCAGCACCAATAATGAAGTAATAATCCGTATCAGGATTGGCCTCTGTCAAAAGCTTCATGGTGTCATAAGTATAACTGATTCCCTTGCGCTCCAACTCGATGGTTTCAATATCCAAACCTTCGATACCGTTAATAGCCAACATGAGCATATTTAGGCGATGCTGTTCATCAATAGTCTCCTTTTTATCGACATGAGGTGGCTCAAACTCAGGCATAAGAAGAACTTCATCAAGGCCTAACTGCTGGCGCACCTGGTCAGCAACAACCAAGTGAGCATTGTGAACAGGGTTGAAATTTCCACCCAAAATTCCCACCTGCTTACGGCCAGTATCTTTGATTTCTTCTTCTAGTTGAACCTTTGTAAATGGGGTTACGAGATCCAGTGCCATTTACGCCTCCTCTTACTCAAACATCATCTAAATAACTGTTCTTTTGCCTTTAAGGTTTCAAAAGTCATCAACTATTTTTGGATGGCTTTAACCTTTGGTGATAACTTACGATTTTCTTTTTTAGCTGATTCTTTGTAGAGAATCAAGATACGTCCAATCTTAAGGACTGTATCACAGCCAATTTCTTCTTCCAAAATTTCAGCAACCTCATAGATGTCTTCCATGGTATTTTGGAGTAGGGTTACTTTGATCAATTCACGGGCATCAAGAGCGTTACGAACGCTAGTTTTGATGTGGTCGTTAAGACCGTTTTTCCCGATTTGTACAATAGGTTTGAGAGTGTGTGCTTCCGATTTGAGGAAGGCACGCTGTTTTGATGTTAATGACATGTTTATTCCTTATAATTACTTTATTAAGTTTAAATAATCGCTTTTCGTACGACGACGCCAACACCTTCTGGTGCCCAGGCGGCAACGATGGTTGGTTGGTCAGCTTTTCCTTGAACACGAATCCAGCCTAATCCTGAGAAGACAATGTCTGTCTTATCTTTGACAGTGAACTCGTGACGAACAAGTTTTGGAAAATTGGCCAATTCCTTAGGCCCAGGAGGCATGAGAAGACTTCCAACATGCTTATCATAGAAGGCATCTGCTCCTTCAAGTTTAGTACGATGAAGCTTCAAGTTATTATCAAAGAAGGCTGTAAAACCTTGTTTATCACCATCAATAAAGTCAAAACGTCCAAGACCTCCTAGGAATAGGGTTTGGCTTGCATTTAACTGATAAGTCTTCGGCTTAATTTCCTTCTTAGGACTAACGTACTTGAGGTCCTTGGCTGACAGATAGTGTGCCATCTGGTGGCGATGAATAATTCCTGGAGTATCAAAAATATAAGTACCATCATCCAGCGGAATCTCAATCTTATCAAGGGTCGTTCCTGGGAAACGAGAGGTAGTGATAATATCTTTATCACCTGTAATTTCCTTGATAATGGCATTGATTAAGGTTGATTTACCAACATTCGTCACACCGACAACATAAACATCACGACCCTTACGGAGTTTTTCAATACGCTGAATCAACTCTTTAATGGCGTGATGATTTTGGGCAGACGTCAACATGACATCCACGGGACGCATCCCTTCTTCATGGGCACGTTCTGTCAACCATTGGGTTACCTTACCATCTTTAACGGATTTAGGTAGGATATCCTTTTTATTTCCGACCAAGAGCACATCATTACCCGAAACAAAGCGTGATAAGCCTGGTATGATTGATCCATTAAAATCAAAAATATCAACGACATTGACAACGAGGGCATCACTGTCTCCAACTTCATGAAGCAATTTTAAAAATTCATCATCTGTGATGTGGACATCCACAATCTCATTGTAATGACGAAGACGGAAACAGCGTTGGCAGTATAACTCACCTGTTTCTTCGGCCTTTTTAATAGAGCTAGCAGGTGTGAAACCTGCTTTTTCTTTATCTTCTGTTTGAATTTGGGCTCCACACCCAATACAAAATAATTCTTCCATTAAATTCCTTTGTTGAAGGTCATTGGACCATATGCTTTTTCAATCTTTTTCCACATGCGACGTTCACGCCAACGGTTAAATTTGGTTACCCAAGCATCTGATTTCACCAAAGGCTTGACCAAAATCGAGCGAATGCCAGCTCTGTGGCTAGCTCTGATGTCAGTCATTAGCTGGTCTCCCACCATAACGACCTCGTCTCGATTAAAGTGGTAACGCTCAATCGCTTCATTAATGCCTTTAGTGAAAGGCTTCATGGCACGACTCACGAAATCCACATGGAAATTGGCAACCGCACGTTCAACACGTTCATGTTTGTTGTTAGAGACCACAACCACCGGAATGTCAGCCTCTGTCATTTCATCTAACCAAGCACGTAGCTCAGGAGTCCCATCAGGGTTGTTCCAAGCAATCAAGGTATTATCCAAATCGACCAAGACAGCACGAATACCGTGTTCACGTAGCTGGTCAGGTTTCAAATCATAAACAGCCTCCACCATAAAATGGGGCCTGTAATCGTCTATACTCATTTTCTCTCCAAAATGTTAGTTTACCTCTTATTCTACCATATTTTTAAGGTTTATGTGTGGGACTTAAGTCCTATTTTTTAAGAACATCAATGACACGACGGTATAGAAAAAGAGCCACAATCACTCAGGCTCCATTCTTATCTTTGAATTTTTTCTTGTTTTTTAAGGGTAACTAAATTCTTAAGCGATATGATGATAACAGCAAGAACAATTAAAAACATTCCAACCACATCAATGACAAAGAAGCGGTCCCCCATAATTAATACGGTCAAAATGACCGACGCTATAGGTTCTACCGAAGCCAAGAGACTCCCTTTGACAGCTCCAACCATGGTTGTCCCCTTAAGAAAAACGGTGTAAGCAAAGACTGTCCCAATGAAGATTAAACCAAAAAGCGCTAAGAGATTTCCCCCAGTCAAAGAAAGCTTATACTTCCAGGCTTGGATAACAATCGGAAAGATTAAACCACCGATCAACAGACCTAAACCAATGACAATCAAACTT
Organism: Streptococcus sp. 1004_SSPC; assembly: GCF_001069025.1. Lineage (NCBI taxonomy): Bacteria > Bacillati > Bacillota > Bacilli > Lactobacillales > Streptococcaceae > Streptococcus > Streptococcus sp. 1004_SSPC. The sequence continues at coordinate 22,502 of NZ_JWGQ01000002.1, forward strand.
CCCCATTTTTCAATAGCCTTAGCAGGCAGTAAGATATAAAGTGCATAGGTCACCGCCGAAAAGAGACCCCAGAACAAGCCCAGAGGTGTAATCGCTAACTCCCTTATCTGACCATGCGTTGCGATGGTAAAGGTTCCCACAATAGCCAAGATAATCGCCACTAGCTCTGCTGCTGTTGGGAACCTACGATATTTTGCACATACAAAAGCCAGGATGATAACTGGGGTGACATACTGCAAGACCGTCGCTGTCCCAGCATTAGTGTATTGAATAGCACTAAGATAGGCGTACTGATTTAGTACCAGACCAAAGAGAGCAAATAAGGCGATACTTACTAAGGTTTTTCTATCTTTAATAGCTTGTACTAATTTGTCTCGCTGCCTAAAAAAGACCGAAGCCGTTAGTAAAATACCGGACAGAAGCAAACGTAAACTCGTCAAAAGATTGACATTAACACCATGAGCCATTAGGTATTGACCAGAAACTCCTGAAAATCCCCAGGCAATTCCTGCTGTCAATACCATCAAGCTCCCTTTTAGTTGTTTAGACATGTGTTTTCCTCGATTATGATAATGATTAATTATTATATCACAGAGTGGATAAGGTAAGCGGTTACCCCATAAAACTTAAACTGTTTTTCTTGAGGAATTTTCAAGCGACCAACCTACAACCCAGCCAAAGACTAAAAGATAATTTTCAAGTACTCCAATAGCATTGACTGAGTGATGATGTTGAAGATAGCTAAGGAAATGATTAGTCCCAATCACAAGGCCTCCAATAATCAAAGCTATCAGCACAGCTCTCAGATAAAACCAATCGTATTTGAGATTCACAGCAAGAAGGATGATTAGAACTGCCACATTCCAGATACCAATCTCCCTCTGCCAACCAACTGAAATGCCGTACCCCAAGTGACTTCCCATATAAGTTGGGAAGAACAGCTGAAAAATAATAGCACCAGTCATGTCCAGGATGACGAGGATAAATAGGACTCTTAAGAATTTGTTCATGGGGGGTGCTAAACTCTTTTTTAATGTTCCCGACTAGTCTAACATAAATGAGAGGATTTAAAAAAATGACGAACAAATCTATATCTCAAAATATATTCTAAAAACCTCACTTATTATTGAACGTGTTAATAATTAATGAGAAAAGTCAGGATATTTTTGAGATTAAATTAATCCAGATTTGTAACTGCCTAAACCAAATTTTTCTTTGAACTTCAATTCTTTCTGTAGTATACTATTACAAGTAATTTTATGAATAAAAAAGAGGTCACCATGTTATACAAAATCATACAAAAATACTGGGATAAACGTTATCATGGATATTCTCAAAAAAATAAAAAAGAACTTGAAAGTCTTCAACTAGAAAAATGGAAGTATGAACTGATACGTTGTCTACCAAAGGATAGCACAACTAGTATTTTAGACATCGGCACAGGACCCGGATTTTTTCCGATTTTGTTAACACAAATTGGTTATACTAATGTTACTGCAATCGACGTCTCAGAAAATATGCTACAGATTGCACAAGAGAATCTCCTTCAATATAGAAAAAATTCAAGCACAGTTCGCTATCTACAAATGAATGCCCAAGAGTTGGACTTTGATCCAGAATCTTTTGACGTCATTATAATGCGGAATGTTACATGGAATTTGGAAAATCCTGAAAAGGCTTATGAGGCCTGGTTACGCACTCTCAAACCAGGTGGACAACTTCTTATTTATGATGCCAACTGGTACTCTTATCTCAATGATCCTGCTATTCGTTCACAATTTGAGAATAATCTAAAGATCGTTTCCAGCGAACAATTAGAAGATTACTGGCATGGTGAAGGGGTCGATGAGGCCTTGATTGAGGAGATTGCCCGCCAATTACCACTAACCAAACGCCTTCGTCCCGCATGGGATCTGGAGTTTTTGAATCAATTTGAAGAGGTCGAAGCTACGGTTGACACCGAATTTGGACCAAAAATTTGGAGCCGAGAAGAAGAACTCAATTACGCAGCCACACCGATGTTTGCCCTTTATATAACAAAAAGAAGCTGATTTACACAGAAATCAGCTTCTTTTATATTCTTGTTGGATAGCGAAGTACTGTTTGAGAAGCCTTCCTAGATACATCACTCCTCCAATAAAGAGGATGAGAAAGAGACTTGGAAAAGCAACAATCCATGGGGCTATTTGTAAGTAACTTCTACCGTTATTGATCATCGCACCCCACTCTGCATAGGGCATCTGAGCACCCAAACCGATAAAACTCATCCCTGCAATTTCCATGATAATCGTATTTAAATCATACACCATGGTCGTTACGACTTGGGGAAAGACACTAGGAAGATAGTAGAGCTTGATCTTACTCCAGAAGGTATTGCCAAACATATCTGCATAGCGGAAATACGGTTCTTCTTTACTATCAAGGAGGAGCGAGCGCACAAGATAGGCATACTTGGTCCAGCTGGTCAAACAGATAGCCAGCAAGGTTTGCTCCATCCCAAGGCCCAAGAAGCCGACGACTCCGATCACAAAGATAATGGGAGGAAAGGCTTGAAACAGCGTAATAGCTACTTGAACAAAGCGGTCCACAATCCCACCAAATCTGACACTCAAGACCCCCATGAAGCAACCAAAAAGGACGACCAAAATGAGAGCGAGAAGGGATGGCAAGAGGGTATGGGCCCCTCCGACAAATACACGGACAAAGAGATCGCGGCCCAACTCATCTTTCCCAAATAAGGCTTGACGAGAGGGTGCTGCCAAAACATTGGGTAAATCAACCCGATTGGCTTGGTCAAATCCAAACCACTGAACCAGTACTAAAAAGACAAGAAAGGCTATGAGACACCCTAGTACCCATCGAATGTTACGTTTGATCTGATCAGATGACATGGTTGGCCCCCTCCTTACGCTTTCGTTTTGGATTAATGATGAGCTGGATAAATTCAGCAACGGTATTGACCAGAAGGACACTGGTTGTAATGACCAGAACCGATCCCTGGATTAAGGGAAAATCCCGATTGTGAACAGCTGTGATCAACATTTTCCCAATTCCTGGCCAAGAAAAGAGGTACTCGATTACTGCCACTCCCCCTAATAAGGAGGTTAAAGATAGAGTGATCAAGGTCAAGAGCAGAGGAAATAGTTGAGGAAAAATGGTTGTCCCGAGGATCTGTCCTCGTCTCAAACCGCGCCCCATAGCCCCCAGTACGGCATCCGACTCGAGAATCCCTGTCACCCCTTCTTGGAGCTGGGGAATGTAGCGGCTAGACATGGTTACGGCCAAGGTCAAAGCTGGCAATACAACTCCTTTTAGATCAACCGTTGATTGGATTGGAAACAGATGTAAATATAGTGAAAACACCACCATCAAACCAATCCCTAGAACGAAATTAGGGATGGTATTGGCCAAAGCAGTCGCAAAAGAAATGACCTTAGAAATCAGGCTCTTCTTATAAAATACTGAGATAAAACTCAGCGGAATGGAGATCAAGAGAGTTAAGAACAAGGTAAATCCTGCTAAGAATAAAGTGTTAGGAAAATAAAAGGCCAACTCTTTTGCGACGGAAGATCCCGAATGATAGGTTATTCCCAGATTTCCATGGAAGACTCCCAACAACCATCGTCCATACTGTACCCAGAAAGGATCCTGAAAGCCAAATTCCAAACGCTTGGCCTCTAACAGTTCTTTTGTAAAAGGAATCCCCTGCGAAGCCAACATATTTTTAGCTGGATCTCCCGGTGCTAAGTACATGAGTAAGAAGGAGATCAAACTGACACCTAGTAAGATCAGAAAGAAACGAAGCAACAATTTACAGCTTAGTCGAAACATTTATTCAGCCACCTTTCTTGCTTCTGATAAGTATCTAACAGTTCCTGAGTATAAGGATTTTGTGGAGCACTTAAGCAATCACTTGTCCTTCCCATCTCTTTTACTTGTCCATCTTTTAAAACTAATATCTGTTGGCAAAATTGGCTCACCAAGGCTAGATCATGAGAGATAAAGACAAAATTCATCTGATAGCAATCTTTTAGTTGCTCCATCAAGCGCATCAGCTCTGCTTGAATGGTCATATCAAGGGCGCTGGTCATCTCGTCGCAAACGAGGATTCTCGGTTTGATGAGCAAAGCACGCGCAATAGCTGCCCGCTGGCACTCTCCACCACTTAAAAATTGGGGTCTTTGCTGCAGCAGATGGCAATTGAGATGAACCGCGTCCAAAACTTCTTCAACTGCTTTTTCTTTTTCAGCTTTTGTTGTGACCTGATCAAAATGATCACAGACTTCCATCAAACTCGAATAAACCGAGCGTGCTGGATGAAAACTAGCATGTGGGTGTTGATCAATATACTGGATCGTTTGATAGAATTCTTTCGTTGAAAATTCTTCAAAAGACCGGCCCTGTAAATAGAGTTGCCCTTGATCAGGGGTGATAAAACGACACAGGAGATGACTGAGGCTAGTCTTTCCAGACCCAGATTCTCCTACGATCCCAAAGCTCTCCCCCTCTTCTAACTCAAATGAAATCGGCCCTACTTGCATCCCTGAAGCAGAATTACGGTAAGTAAATTGTAGATTTTTACAGGTCAATATTGTGCCCATCTGAGGCTCCTTTCCGTAAACGTGGGGTTGCTGCAAGCAGCTCTCTTGTATAGTCTTCTGTTGCAGACTGCAACAATTGGGCTGTAGGTCCCTGCTCAATGACCTGTCCCTCACGGATCACAAGCATCTGATCCGTCAAAGCTGCAGCAACTGCCATATCATGTGTCACTAATAGAAGAGCCAATCCTTCTTCTCTTTTTAGGCGATCTAATAAATCCACGATTTCTAGCTTGGTGACAACATCCAGTGCACTGGTGGGCTCATCAGCTAGCAAAATCTTAGGATAAGAGACCAAAGACAAAGCGATCGCCACCCGCTGCATCATGCCCCCACTTAATTCAAAGGGATAGGCAGGCGCAACCTTCTTCATATCTAAACTGACCAGGTCCATACATTCTTTGAGAGAACGAACTTTGGAAGTCCGCCCTTTTAGACTGTTGACCAGGTCCTTATAATGGTTTTCAATGGTTCGTCGATCATAAAAAAATCTTCCAGCTTGCTGGCTAACCCAAGCCATCTCATTCCCAACGAAAGGGTAGGGAGTGGACTGCTGGAGCTGTTCCTTTCCTTGCCAACTATACTGTCCCTTTGCAATCCAAAGATCTCTCAAGGGGAGCCCTAGCAAAATCTTCAACAAGGTAGACTTCCCACTGCCACTTTCTCCGACAATCGCAAGACTTTGGGATTTTTTCAACTGAAACGATAAATCTTCAATAATGATCCGATCCTGGGACTGGACCGTTACATGTTGGAGTTCAAGCATCCTTATTCCTTCTTTAATTGATTGGTAATATGATAATAGTCTGAGGCACTCGATGTGAGTCCTGACACGCGATCATTCATAATAACCGCCACCTTAAACGTCACCAAAAAGCTAATCGGTAGGTCTTCTTTGATTTCCCTTTGAAGGTCCTTACTCAGCTCTTGGCGCTTCTCTTGATTGCCTTCTATCGCAAGGGCTTGGATCAATCGGTCTACCTTGGCGCTCTTGTATTTTCCAAGGTTAACCGAGCCGTCTGATGCCAGCGAGCTCTTAAAGAAGGGATAGGGGTCACCCACTGGAGTCGCCACCATGGTATACGGTGTAAACGAATAGTCTTCTGCAGCAGCAATCGATCCTACTTCAACAGTCCGAATCTTCACATCGATCCCAATTTGTTTCAAGGAAGCTTGTGTCGCCTGAACTGCTAAAGGAATCTCAGGTAAACGATCATAAGAAAGAGCTGTCAATGTAACCTTCTTACCGTCTTTATAGCGACAACCATCCGCTTTTTTCAAATATCCCGCTTGATCTAAGAGTTTCTCTGCTTCCTTGGCATTCGCATTTGGAACAGGCTCTTCTAAAGCAAAAGGAAAACGACTTGGAAACGGACCACTTGTGGCTTGGGAACCCTTTTGAAAGAGCGATTGACTATAGGTATTCCGATCAATCACCAAATCAAGAGCTTTTCGTAGCGTCTTATCCTGCATCCAAGGATCTCGGAAATTATAGACATATGAAAGATAGCGCGAGCCATCGACTTCTGAAATCCGATAGCCTTTTTTCTGGCGATAAGAAGCTAGATTGAGAGCAGGCATTCCATAAGCCGCATCGATCTCCCCTGCATCTAAGGCAAGACTCATCGAAGTCGCATCTGAAAATGAATTAATCTCGACCTTCTGTACCTTAGGGGCCCCATTCCAATAGTTGTGAAAGGCCTTTAGACTAGCACCATTCTCTGGTCGAAAAGCTGTCATCTGGTAAGGACCTGTCGCTACAACCGATTTTCCAGTCGACTCTTTAGCTCCAACATGAATAATGGTCGAATAAGGATCCGCCAAGAGGTTCAAAAGGATCGGTTGAGGATCTTTGGTTTTGATCCGAATACTTTGATCCGTCGCTGTTATTTGCTCGATCATTAATTCACCTGCTGCCCGCTGATTGGACGCCAAAAGGTGTTCCAAGGACTCCTTGACTGTCTTAGGAGTCATGAGACTCCCATCATGGAAATGAACCCCTTGACGGATGGTGATTTCCCACTCAAGTGGAGACAACTGCACACCTTTGGTGGCAAGCCAAGGCTGGATCTGTAGCTGATCATTCATTTTAAACAAAGTCTCCCCGACCCCATAGCGCACTGTAAACCAGCCATTGTACTCTTTGACTGGATCAACATTAGCCGGAAATTGAGTATAGCCCATCGTAACCGTATCACGAGAAGATACCGTTTTTCCCTGCGCTCCCTGATAAGACCTCAAGCCTAGTAAGCAAAGTCCAGCTAACAGGAGCGCCCAGCAGAGCTTGACCCAATATCCCTTTTTTCTTTTAAAAGCCTGCATGTTCTTTCAAATACTCCTCTTCTTCTTTGGTCGATGGTCTTCCTAAAATGGCATTGCGATGCGGATAGCGCCCAAATTGTCGGAGAATCTCCACATGCATCTTCTCATACTTCAAGCGTTTTTCGAGCCCCGGTTGATCAAACAAGCGCAGGGCTTCTTCATGAATGACTAAGGACTCAGAATGCATAAAAGGCATGTAGAAAAATCCTCTTTGTACAACTGGTAGATCCAAGGCTTGCTCTAAGCCTTCTTGGGCCAATACCAAGGCCAAGGAATCTGTCGCAAAAGCTTGGGCCGTCCCTCGAAAAATATTGCGAGGAATCTGGTCCAGGAGCAAAATCTCTGCTAAACGCCCTTGATCTGACGCGCGCCAGCTGAACAATTCCCCACGATTGGCCTTCCAATAAAGTTCTTCAAAACGCACGCGCATTTCTTGATCCAGCGCATCTGATTTTTTGAACCAATCCTCTGGCTTCAACTCTTCAAACCAGAATCTTATCACTTCCTGCATTTCTTAACCCGCCATAATCTTTTCTTTGGTTTTTTCATCCAATGAGTCATTCATCCGGCCGTACTTGTATCCGGCCAAATCCAAGGCTACATATGTAAATCCGATTTTCTTCATGTAGTCATTGATCTTGTCATGCAGTTGAATGGCTTCAAGCAGACGATCTTCTTCCACTTCGATGCGCGCCAAGTCCCCATGCACCCGCACACGGGCTTGCTCAAAGCCGAGCCCTACGAGGAACTCTTCCCCTTCAAAGACCCGTTGCACATTTTCTGAAGTGATTTTCACCCCGTATGGGAAGCGTGAGGCAACGCTACAAGATGGCACCTTATTCCAATTGGAGACGCCTCTTTCCTTGGCCAATTGACGAATTTCTGTCTTATAGAGACCTGCTTCTTGCAAGACACTACGGACACCCGCTTCGTCCCGAGCCTTGATCCCAGGACGGAAGTCGTTGATATCATCCATGATCATACCGTCCACCAATTGCTCAAATCCCAATTCCGTGACCGAATCCTTAATGGTTTGGTACATCAATTGTTTGGTGTAATACCAAATATTGGGCGTGTTGGCAGCAATCCGCGGATCACTCAATTCTCTCATTTCCAAACCAAGCACCGGTGCTCCTAGCTGATCAGCCAAGTCGAGTGCTAGATCAAACTCTTCATTTGAGAACATCTCAGAGTTCACGACAGCTGCAATGACATTGTCGGGTCCCAAGGTATCCAAGGCTACCTTCAAGAGATAAGAACTGTCAATTCCGCCTGAATAGGTAACAGCTACTTTTCCGATTTGCCGTAAAATATCTTGTAATTTTTCTTCTTTTTCTTGTCTGATTTGTGCTTCTGTTGCCATCTTAGAATAGCTCCCTTCCTATAAATTCTTCAATCCTTTCATTATCCAAAATCACGATTTTTTGCTGTCGAATATCCAAAACTCCTTCTCGTTTTAATTCGTTGAGAATGCGATTGACACTGTTTCGCGTCGAAATTCCGCAAAAGCCAGCAATATCTTCATTGGTAATGTTGAAATCAATCAAGACGCCATCTTCTTGCTCTACACCAAACAAGCCGCTTAGTTTTTGCAACTGAAAACAAACTGCTCCCTTTTTCCCATTCATCATCATATACTGCTGAGCTTCCATACTCTCAGAGAGCTTATGGCAATAATAATCCAATACGTAGTCCTGCAGTTCTTTTTGCTCCTTAACAAAATTCCAAAATTTAACTCGAGAAATACGATAAAAACTTGCTTCATCGGTCTCTACTCTCACATTAAAAGCAGAATTTGAATAATTTGATACTTCATCTCGAATCAAAGAAACAATATCAATAGCTTTGAGATAAGAAAAACTATACTCACGTCCGTCGTGCATAATAACACTAGTTTTAACAATCCCTTCTTTTAAAATATAGATGTAATCATCCTTAACCCCTCGATAAGATAGATAACTATGGTATTTTTTCTTAATAATTGGAGTTCGTCTCTCTTCTAAAAAATTAACTAAAAATTCTGAATTCACAAGCATCTTCCTCTTATTACTTTACTGTTTATTGTGATATCTTAATAACACTAATAATACACCTATACTACCAATTCTATATCATCCTTTGTTAACATCAAATGATACTTATGTATTTTAAAAAAAGACTTATAATACTGGTGTAAGTATTAATAATAAAGGAGATCGCAAATAATGGTAGAAATTAAATTACCGTACGACAAAAAGACGATTGTTGCAAAGATTCCAGATGAAAACTTTGCTGGTTTGTTAGAGTCAAAAGCGGAAAACTTCCATAACCCACTGTCTGAAGAAGAAACTGTTGAACGTTCATTGGATAACCCTATCGGCAGCCCATCTTTGGAAGAACTCGCTAAAGGTAAAAAAGACATCGTGTTGATCAGTTCTGACCACACTCGTCCTGTACCTTCTCATATCATTACCCCAATCATTTTGCGTCGCATTCGCTCAGTTAACCCTGATGCACGCGTGCGTATCTTGGTTGCTACTGGTTTCCACCGTCCTTCAACTCGTGAAGAATTGATCAACAAATACGGCCAAGAAATCGTTGATAATGAAGAAATCGTTATGCACATTTCAACAAATGACGATGACATGGTTAAGATCGGTCAACTTCCTTCAGGTGGGGATTGTATCATCAACAAGATTGCTGCTGAAGCTGACTTGTTGCTAGCAGAAGGATTCATCGAATCTCACTTCTTTGCTGGATTCTCAGGTGGACGTAAATCAGTCCTTCCAGGTATTGCTTCATACAAGACTATCATGGCGAACCACTCAGGTGATTTCATCAACTCTGATAAAGCACGTACTGGTAACCTTGACCACAACCCAATTCACGAAGATATGCTTTACGCTGCTCGTACTGCAAAATTGGCCTTCATCGTCAATGTTGTATTGGACGGCGAAAAACACATCATCGGATCTTTCGCTGGGGACATGGTTGAAGCCCACAAAGTTGGTTGTGAATTTGTTGCAGACTTGGCACACGTGTCTAAGGTCGAAAGTGACATCACTATTTCAACAAACGGTGGTTTCCCACTTGACCAAAACATCTACCAAGCCGTTAAAGGGATGACAGCTGCTGAAGCTTCAAACAAAGAAGGCGGAACTATCATCATGGTTGCTGGATGTGCGGACGGTCACGGTGGAGAAGGATTCTATCGTAACCTTGCTGACGTCAAAGATCCAAAGGATTTCTTGGAACAAGCCATCAACACACCTCGTTTGGAAACTGTCCCAGACCAATGGACTTCTCAAATCTTGGCTCGTATCTTGGTACACCACCATGTTATCTTTGTATCTGACCTTGTCGATCCTGCTTTGATCACAGGTATGCACATGGAACTTGCAACTTCATTTGACGAAGCGCTTGAAAAAGCCTTAGCTCGTGAAGGAAAAGATGCTAAAGTAACTGTTATCCGCGACGGACTTTCTGTCGTTGTTGAATAGAATCTACCATGGATTTTCAACCAAATCTAGAACAAACACTCCGTGACTTGCAAGCTGGCCACCTCTCTGTAGAGGATGCGCTGGAGCAAATTAACGGCGTGAAAGAACTAGGCTATGCAGCAATTGATACTGACCGACAACGCCGCAATGGCTTCCCTGAAGTCATCTTCGGCGAAGGAAAGACAGTTGAGCAAATGGAAGGTATCATGCAATTCCTTTTACAAAAAGAATTGCCGATCCTTGCGACTAGGGTCTCTCTCCAAAAGGGAGAGGCTCTTTCTCAGCTCTTTCCTAACGGCCACTATTATCCAGAAGCTCGCTGCTTCATCCTCAACTCTAAAAAAGAAGAGGTAGATGCGGAGCATTACATTGCCATTGTGACAGCAGGGACTAGTGACGTTCCTGTTGCCGAAGAAGCTGCCGTAACTGCAGAGACCTTTGGCCACGCGGTCCATCGGATTTATGACGTAGGAGTCGCCGGTATTCATCGCCTCTTTAGACGCTTAGATGAGATTCAAAAGGCCAGTGTGGTAATTGTCATCGCTGGAATGGAAGGAGCCCTTGTCAGCGTTGTTGGAGGTCTTGTGGATGTGCCTGTAATTGCCGTGCCGACTAGTATCGGATACGGGAGCAATCTTCAAGGACTTACGACTTTGATGAGTATGCTGACTTCCTGTGCTTCTGGAGTCACCGTCGTCAATATTGACAATGGATTTGGTGCAGCTTATTCAGCTTGTATGATCAACCGACTCAACCACAATCGAAAGGAAAACGAATGACCAGTCTATTTTTAGAACCTTTTTCTGGAATAAGTGGTGATATGCTCAATGGTCTATTGGTTGACCTTGGGGGAGATGTCACCTTGCTTCGCTCCGAACTCGAAAAACTGGGAATTGATGGCTTCCACCTCCATGTTGATCATATCGCTAAAAGCGCCATCTGGGGAACTGACTTTGATGTTCACCTTCACCACGTGGAGAAAGATACAGGGATTGAAGGCGATTTTGATCATAAACACCATCACGATCATGAACATGGACATTCCCATGCGGATGCCCGCAGTTATGCAGACATCCACGATTTGATTGCCGCTTCTCAGCTGAGTCCTTTTGTAAAAGAAAAGAGCCTTGCAGTCTTTCTCGACATTGCCAAGGCTGAAGCAGCTGTGCACAACATACCTGTTGAGCAGATTCATTTTCACGAGATTGGTGCCATTGACTCGATCGTCGACATCGTTAGCTTTTTCATCCTAGTGGAATCGCTCGGGATCGACACAGTCTACTCCACTCCTCTCACAGAGGGAAGTGGGACGATCTCAGTCGCCCATGGGGAAATGCCGGTTCCAGTTCCTGCTGTCATACAGTTGAGAAGGGGAATCACCATTCCGATCACTCAAGACTTCACCGTCAAAACAGAGTTGATCACCCCAACAGGGTTAGCTCTCTTGAAAGCATTGGATCCCATCTTTGAACCGATTCCATCCCACTTTGCTATCCAAAGTGTCGGCTATGGATTTGGTAAAAGAGATACCGGAAAATTCAATGCTTTACGCGGTTCGCTATTAAAGGAAGACGCCTCACATAGCACGACCAACGTTCATCACACCGATGATTACATCGTTGAAATCACCACTACAATCGATGATCAAACACCAGAACAACTGGCTTATATTCTAAATCGGTTCTTGGATGCTGGAGCTTTGGATGTCTACTATCGTAGCATCGTTATGAAAAAAAATCGTCCTGGTTTTGAGTTAACGCTTTTGATTCAAAATACCCAGCTGGAAGATTTTTCAACCCTCTTGTTCAAAGAAACCAGTACCATTGGTTTTCGATACCAACAAATTGACCGCAAGGTCATGCAACGTCGTTTTGAACAAATCGACACGGAATTTGGAACCGTTACAGTTAAAATCAATCAGTACGGATCCATCACTAAGAAGACGCTTGAATACGAAGACTGTCAGCGGATTGCTAAGAAGATGCAGTTGCCGATTCAAGAAGTTTACAACCAATTACAAAAATACATTTATTAATTTAGGAGAAATTTATTAACATGACACATCAATTACTTGCAGAAGTTATGAGTACAGCTTTGATGATTATCTTCGGGGTTGGCGTACACTGTGACGACGTTTTGAAGAAAACGAAATATGCTGGAACTGGACACTTATTCGCCATCACAACTTGGGCATTTGGTATCACTGTCTGCTTGTTCGTCTTTGGCGGTGTTTCAATGAACCCAGCTATGGCTTTGCTGAAACTCCTTCTTGGTAAATTGACAATCGCTCAATTCTTCCCAATCGCAATCGCTGAAATGATTGGTGCCTTCCTTGGAGCTTTGATTGCTTACTTTATGTATGCTGAACACTTTAAAGCTTCTGAAGGTCAAATTGATGGTGTTGCTATCCGTAACATCTTCTCTACAAACCCTAACTGCCGTAACCTTCCACGTAACTACTTCGTCGAAGCCTTTGCAACATTTATCTTCTTGACATCTATCATGGCTGCTGAACATGCTAATGAAGAATTGCTTCCATTCACTGTTGGTTTGATCGTTTGGGCTATCGGTATGGGGCTTGGTGGTACTACAGGTTTCGCGATGAACCAAGCGCGTGACCTTGGACCTCGTTTCGCTTACCAAATCTTGCCAATCAAAGATAAAGTAAACAACGACTGGCAATATGGACTTCTTGTGCCAGGTACTGCTCCATTTGTTGGTGCTGTCCTTGCCTTCTTCTTCATCCGTTACTTCCTTGGAATCATGTAATTTCAATTAAATATATTTTATAAAATATATTTAATTGAAATGTACTGCAACTCCAAGGTTGTAGGCTTTAAGTAAAAAAAGAGTTAAGACAATAGCTATTCTGGATCTATGTCAACTGTAGTAATTAACATCTAGAGAGAACCTGATAGGTTTTCTCTTTTTGTATGTTCAGAGTGATGAAAACACGC
>NZ_JWGQ01000110.1:0-61513 GCF_001069025.1 Streptococcus sp. 1004_SSPC
ATGATAATCTCCGTAGTATTTATTGACATTTTTAAATTCGATAAGTGCCATAAGAGCCTCCTAAAATTTTACATTAATATATGTAACAACAAGAGTGTATTTTACTATAGATATAGCAAAATGTCAAAAATGTTTGAAAATTCAATCATAGTGTTCGTCTTTTTACCGATTACACATAGCAAAGCTATCTCAAAAAACAAAGAAAGCTTGTATATCAGCTTAATATCTATAGTAGAAACTTGGTCCTTGACCTATTTTTTGGTATAATACCTTTGATACGTAAAGTTTTTGGCTTTACTAAATTGAATGACTTAAGAAAACCGATGAGGTGTTTATTATGAAAAAAATTCTAGTTGTTGATGATGAAAGACCAATATCGGATATCATCAAGTTTAACCTTACTAAGGAGGGTTATGAAGTGGTTACGGCCTTTGATGGTCGAGAAGCTTTAGAACAATTTGAAGCTGAAAAACCAGACTTGGTTATCCTGGACTTGATGTTGCCTGAACTGGATGGCTTGGAAGTAGCCAAGGAAATCCGTAAAACGAGCCACACACCGATTATTATGCTTTCAGCTAAAGATAGTGAGTTTGATAAGGTTATCGGATTAGAAATTGGGGCAGACGACTATGTGACTAAGCCATTTTCTAACCGTGAATTGTTGGCACGTATTAAAGCCCACTTGCGTCGTACAGAAACTATTGAAACTGCAGTAGAAGAGAGCTCTAACTCTGGCAAGCAGGAAATTTCAATTGGTGAGTTGATTATTGTTCCGGATGCCTTTGTCGCTAAAAAACGTGGAAACGAAGTTGAGTTGACCCACCGTGAATTTGAGTTGCTCTTCCATTTGGCAACACATATGGGACAAGTTATGACGCGTGAACATTTGCTTGAAACCGTTTGGGGTTATGACTATTTTGGGGATGTTCGTACTGTGGACGTAACTATTCGTCGTCTGCGTGAAAAGATTGAAGATACACCTAGCCGTCCTGAATATATCTTGACGCGTCGTGGTGTCGGTTATTACATGAAGAATTATGACTAGTATTGGCTTAAATATTACAAGCTTTGAACTAGCCTTACTCTTTACGCTCCTATTTGTTGCTTTCTATTTTATTTTTTTAGCTTATCGTGATTATCGACAAGCTAAAAATATCCGAAAGTTGACTAAGAGAGTCAAGTCCCTTATGGCAGGTAATTATAATGAAAAATTACGCATAAAGGGAGATTCAGAGCTTTTAGAGCTAGCGGATCGCTTGAATGATTTGTCGGACGTCTTTCGTTTGACACATGAAAATCTAGCCCAGGAAAAAAACCGCTTATCATCTGTCCTTTCGTACATGAGTGACGGGGTTATTGCGACCAATCGCCGTGGTCAGATTACCATGATTAATAGCACTGCTCAACGCTTGTTGAATTTAGATCGCGAAAGTGCGACTCAGATGTCTATTTTGGATTTATTAGATGGTGAGAATCCCTACACCTATAGTGAATTGTTGTCTAAGACCCCCGAAATCCATCTGTCGCGTCGAGATGCTAATGATGAATTTGTGACGCTACGTGTTAATTTTGCACTAATTCGTAAGGAATCTGGTTTTATTTCAGGTCTGGTAGCCGTTCTTCATGATGCCACTGAACAGGAAAAAGAGGAGCGTGAACGTCGTCTCTTCGTATCAAATGTTAGTCACGAATTGCGGACACCTTTGACTTCAGTGAAATCCTATCTTGAAGCGCTTGATGATGGTGCTCTCCACGAAGAAATTGCTCCAAACTTTATTAAAGTTTCTTTAGATGAAACCAACCGCATGATGCGTATGATTTCTGACCTCTTGGCATTGTCTCGAATTGACAATAAAAGCACACAGCTTGATGTCGAAATGACAAACTTTACAGCCTTTATGACCTATATCTTGAATCGGTTTGATCAAATTAAGAGTCAAGAAACTAATCCAGGTAAGTTTTATGAAATCATTAGAGATTACTCAGTAAACTCTATTTGGGTGGAAATTGATACTGATAAGATGACTCGGGTCGTAGATAATATACTTAATAATGCCATCAAGTATTCGCCTGATGGTGGTAAGATTACAGTGTCTATGAAGACGACTGATTCACAGTTGATTGTTTCTATTTCTGACCAAGGTTTGGGTATTCCTAAGAAGGATTTGCCGTTGATTTTCGACCGTTTTTACCGCGTTGATAAGGCCAGAAGTCGTGCTCAAGGTGGAACAGGACTTGGCTTGTCCATTGCAAAAGAAATTGTTAAACAACATAAGGGCTTTATTTGGGCTAAGAGTGAGTATGGTAAGGGTTCAACTTTTACAATTGTGCTTCCATATGACAAGGATGCCATGATGGTTGATGAATGGGAGATGTAGTAGAAATGACCTCAGATTTAGGGTTTAAATACAGTATTTTGGCTTCAGGGTCAACCGGGAATTCCTTTTATTTGGAAACTCCAGAAAAGAAGATTCTAGTGGATGCTGGTTTATCAGGAAAAAAGATTACAAGTTTGCTAGCAGAGATTGATCGTGATCCAAGTGATCTTGATGCCATCTTAGTAACGCATGAGCACAAGGATCATATCCATGGTGTAGGTGTTTTAGCTCGTAAATACGGTATGGATATCTACGCGAATGAGAAAACCTGGCAAATTATGGATAGTAAGAATATGCTGGGTAAGGTTGATAATAGTCAGAAACATGTTTTTTCTCGCGATAAGCTTCTAACTTTTGGTGATATCGACATTGAATCTTTCGGAGTTAGTCATGATGCCATTGATCCACAATTTTACCGTTTTATGAAAGATGGGAAGAGTTTTGTCATGTTGACGGATACGGGTTATGTGTCTGATCGCATGGCAGGTATTATTGAGAATGCTGATGGTTATCTGATTGAGTCCAATCATGATATTGAAATCCTTAGGGCAGGTTCTTATCCTTGGTCAACTAAGCAACGTATCCTCTCTGATCAAGGTCACTTGTGTAATGAAGATGGAGCGGATGCTATGATTCGTAGCATTGGTAATAAAACTAAAAAGATCTACTTGGGTCACCTTTCCAAAGAAAATAATATCAAGGAGTTGGCCCACATGACCATGGAAAATCAGTTGGCTCGAGCTGACTTTGGTGTTGGAACTGACTTTAAGGTTTTTGATACCTCACCAGACACGGCGACCCCACTAACAGATATTTAAAATAATAGCAGAAGAGCTGCACTAATACGTTTAGTGCGGCTTTTTAAAAGGACAGTATATATGAAAATAATTTATCTCTCGCTAGGGATGGTATCGCTTGGTTTGGGCATTCTTGGAATTCCTCTTCCTATCTTGCCCACAACACCTTTTCTACTTTTAGCCATTGCTTGTTTTGCTAGAAGTTCCAAACGTTTTGAGAAATGGTTATATAATACCAAACTTTACCAAACTTATGTCGCCGATTTTCGAGAAACAAAATCGATTGCCAAAGAACGAAAGAAAAGAATCATTATCCAAATCTATGTTTTAATGGGAATATCAATCTTTTTCGCCCCCATCCTATGGGTGAAAATCGGACTCTTTTGCCTGACGATCTTCATCACTTATTATCTCTTTAAGGTTATTCCTGATAAAGACTAATAAAAGATAAAAAATGAGGCTTCCAAAAGGAAGTCTCATTTTAAATACTATCCATTAATGTTTGCTACGTAATTTCTTACGGACTTTATAGGCAAAATTGGCTAGTCCGTAAAGAGGGCTAACTGGAAGGTTGAATTCCCCAATGAATTGTTCAATACGTGGGTTAAATTTAGACTTGAAATTATACAAACCACCATCAAGTGAATTTTCAATTCCCCCCATATTTTGCCATTCGGAACCACGGTCAAAGGCGTGATTAGTTGTTTCATACCAGGTCAGAATAGCCGGTTGATAACGGCGGTAGTCTTCATCCATTCCTGCATAGATATTCTCAGACGTCTTGCCAAATTCAAGAACTAATGTACCTGAAAGTGGGACAGTCTTATTTCCAGCATCAACCTTTTCTTGAAGAAAGTCAATCTCTTCTTTAAGTCTTTTGTGCTCTTGCTTATTGTTCTCGATTTTTCCTGGTTTAGTTTTTTCAGTGAACTTGGCTGCATCAGCGATGTTCTTTTCCAGTTGTTTATTAAGATCTTTGAGACGAGCTGGCAAGTCTAGTGTCGAGAGTGTAATGTATGACGACTCTGGGTAAGTCGTCAACAACTTTTCATAATAGTCAATGCCACGAAGGTGGATGTTCTTACGGGCCTCTGTCTTCTTCATCAAAGATGCGAATTGTTCAAGAAGTTCAGTACCACCAAATTGGACTGAAATCCCCTTGTTTCGAGCAGTACGAACAGCCTGCTTGGTACTTTTAGAGAGTTGTTCTTCAGTGAAATCTTCCTTATGGATATTAGCCTGGAAGCGAGGTTGGATATTTTCAGCCATATCTTCAGTGAGGCCTGTCCATTCAACGCCAAGAGCTTGGATGTATTTGGCAATTGCCATAGTCTCTTTACGGATTTCAGCTTCTTGTGAAATCAAGCTTTTAGTCACGAAGAGACTTGGGTCAAATTTCACAAAGAGGGCACGCTTTGTTTTGGCATATTTTTTTAGTGAAGCCATAACAAAGGCGAGCAACTCTTTATTTTGATAGTCCATAATAGGCCCACGAGGAATATAAATCATAGAAAAGCCAAGAGGAAGTGGCTGAATAAGGACACTAGCGACAGCAACGAGATTACCATCTTGATAGAAACCTAGGCGGTCATTGCCCCAACTATCCTTGATTTTTGCCCATGAGCTACTTTGTAATAAGTTGGTTTGAGGACTATCAATCACAAAGCGGTCATGCTCGGAAGTACTGAGACCAGTTTTATAGGTATACATATTAGTCTAGCACCCACTTTCTAATAGCGTAAGCGACACCAGATTCATCATTTGATTTTGTGATGTGTTTGGCGATTTTCTTGATTTTTGGATTTCCATTTTTCATAACAACAGGAGAGCCAACGACTTCAAGCATAGCACGGTCATTTTCTTCATCACCGATAGCCATTGTTTCTTCTTTCGAAAGACCGAGTTTTTCAGCAAGATGGGTTACAGCGATACCTTTGTTGGCTGTTTTCTTGAGAATTTCTAGATAAAATGGTGTTGATTTTACAATGGTAAAGCGGTCATAAAATTCCTGTGGAAGTTTGGCAATGGCTGCATCAAGAATTTTAGGTTCATCGATATACATGGCCTTAACGAATTCCTTGTCAGCTACCTCTTCAGGTGTACGATAGTAAATTGGCATATGAACAAGTGTAGACTCATGAACGGTGTAACGTCCAATATTTCGATTACTTGTGTAGATACCATCTTTAGTAATAGCATGTGAATGAACACCAAGTTTGTTAGCCAAAACCTCAATATCAAGGTAGTCTTCGTATGAGAGTGTCTCACGAATCAATTCATTACCAGTAGAAGTCTCTTGGACAAGACCACCATTAAAAGTGATAACATAGTCTCCGTCTTGGTTGAGGTTAAGCTCTTCAAGAAGTGGAAGTACTCCTGGAATAGGGCGACCAGTCGCAATAACAACCTTTACACCAGCGGCTTTAGCATCTTGAATCGCTTGAAAGACTTCCGGTGTAACTTGACGTTGGCTATTTAGAAGCGTTCCATCAATATCAACAGCAATAAGTTTAATAGACATAATAAGTACCTGTTTCGTTTAGTAAGTTTCCCTTCTATTTTACTAAAATTTAGGTGCTTTGTCATAGTTCTTCCTGATAAAAGTATTATTGTCTCTTTAAAGAAGTAGATTAGGTAAGAATTGCCCAAATGCTTTTTAATTGGTAAAATAAGGTCAGACAAATAAAGGAGAGATATAGTGATTCGAGCAACCAACCAATTGACGGAGCAAGAACGTAAGGAAGCAAAAGCATTGATTGCTAGCTGCCAAGCCCATGATCAAACCTTTCGAGAACCTTATCTCTCCAATATGCTTAATTTTGACCCCAATATGCCGGCCTTTTTCCTCTATTATCAAGAGGGAGAGTTGCTTGGTTTATTAATGGTTTATGCGGATGATGTAGATGTTGAACTGAGTATCCTAGTTCATCCCAATCATCGTTGTCAGGGCATTGCACGTGCCTTGATTAAGAGTTTCAAAGAAGAAACGGCATCTTATTCTATTCAATCAGTGACTTTTCAGACAGAGCGTGTTTTTCTAGATCGTCATCCTGATTTGGCAAGTCATTGGGGTTTGATTGAGAATGAAGAGACGGAAACCTGGCTAGGGAGGGATAGGACACCATATGTTTTGGAGTCCCGTTCAGATGTTAAGGTGCTCTTAGCAGAACCCTCTTATCTTGAAGAAATTACTCAACTTCACCACCAAGCCTTTTCTGATGCAGAGGAAACACTTGAAGTAAGTCGGAGATACATTACAGAGGCACTGAAGGACTCTGATGGCCTACTTTACATCCTACTCAAAGAAGGTCAAGTGATTGGAGTTTGTACGGTCGATTTATCTGGAAATAGCAACTATCTCTATGGACTTGCCGTAGCAGAAGCCTATCGTGGCCAAGGCTATGGTAGTTATCTGGCTAAATCAGTCGTAAATCAATTCATTGCAGAAAATGACAAGTCCTTCCAAATTGCAGTGGAAGATGACAATATTGGAGCAAAACGTTTGTATGAAAAAATCGGCTTTATCAAACAAACCCAAGTGGTTTACTTGGAACAGATTTAATGACTTGTTTGGAGATTGCTGTCAGTATCGCATTAGAGTTGTCAAAATAGGTATAGTAACAAAAGGAGTAATTAATGGAAATTAAAATCAAAAACAAAATTAAAGTAGGCGATCAAACGGAAATTATCGAAGAAATCCACACTTGTGAGGTTATGGAAAAAGGGGATTATACCTATCTTGTTCATCATAATTCCGAGAAAGAAAAAGTGGTTATTAAGTTGAATCAGGATGAGCTAGTGATGACACGATTTTCTAACCCTAAATCCATCATGCGTTTTTCTGCTAAAGTACCTGCCTTGGTCCACATTCCGACACCGCTTGGTACTCAGCATTTTCTGACAGACACTAGTTTATTTGCCCATGACCCAAATGGACAGACAGTTGATATTCATTATCAATTGAAACATCCAGAAACAGAAGATGTTTTTGCTGATTATGAATTAGAAGTTTCTTGGTTTTAATTTTTGAAAAAATAGAATCATTTTGCTTGAATAACGAATAATTTATGATAAAATGTTTAGTACAAATAAGGGAGTAGCAGGTGACTGTAATCATGAGATTTGATTAACAGTTGCGATTATGTCGTCATTACGAAATTTTACATTTCCGGCATATTCTTAAACAGCGAGACTTGTTTTTTATTAAACAAGTCTCTTTTTGTATGATTTTTTATATGAAAAGAGTCTTGTTAGCCATTTTTCCCTATAGAGAAGGAGGAGATTATTTTGTCTAAAGAACAAAATAAAGCCTTGTTTTACACACAAGGAGAGGAAGAAGTCCTAAAAAACTTGGACACTTCTGTTGATGGTTTGTCCACTGCACAAGCCAAGGAACGTTTAGATGCCTATGGCTATAACGAGTTGGATGAAGGTGAAAAACGCAGCCTCTTGTCAAAATTCATTGATCAGTTTAAAGATTTGATGATCATCATCTTGCTTGTCGCTGCCGCCCTTTCTGTTATTACAGAAGGTATTCATGGTTTGACGGATGCCTGCATTATTTTAGCCGTTGTTGTTTTGAATGCTGCCTTTGGTGTTTATCAAGAGGGACAAGCAGAAGCGGCTATTGAAGCTCTCAAAAACATGTCTAGTCCGATGGCTCGTGTTCGCCGTGATGGCAATGTGGTTGAAATTGATTCACGCGAATTGGTTCCTGGAGACATCGTCTTGCTTGAAGCAGGTGATGTTGTTCCTGCGGATATGCGCTTGCTCGAAGCTGCCTCACTTAAGATTGAAGAAGCAGCCCTTACAGGTGAATCCGTTCCAGTTGAAAAGGATATTACTGAAACGGTTGCAGCTGATGCAGGTATTGGTGACCGTGTGAATATGGGTTACCAAAACTCTAACGTTACTTATGGTCGTGGTACTGGAGTTGTAACCAATACTGGTATGTATACTGAGGTTGGTAAGATTGCAGATATGCTGGCTAATGCGGACGAATCACAAACACCATTGAAACAAAGCTTGGAGCAATTGTCTAAGACCTTGACTTATCTGATTGTCGCTATTGCCTTGGTGACATTCTTGGTTAGTGTCTTCATTCGTGGTGAACAGCCTCTTGAAGGCTTGATGGTTGCCGTTGCGCTTGCCGTTGCAGCCATTCCTGAAGGTTTGCCTGCCATTGTAACGATTCTCCTGTCACTTGGAACAACGACTCTTGCCAAACGCAATTCAATTGTTCGTAAATTGCCAGCCGTTGAAACCCTTGGTTCAACAGAAATTATCGCATCTGATAAGACTGGTACCTTAACCATGAACCAGATGACTGTTGAAAAAGTCTATACAAACGGTCAATTGCAAAACGCTGATACAGAACTTAGTGCTGACAATACGACCCTTCGTATTATGAACTTTGCTAATGATACGAAGGTGGATCCAGATGGTAAATTAATCGGGGACCCAACAGAAACAGCCCTTGTACAGTTTGGTTTGGATCACAATTTTGATGTTCGCGAAGTTTTGAAATCAGAGCCTCGTGTGGCAGAATTGCCATTTGACTCTGACCGTAAGCTCATGTCTACTATTCATAAAGAAGCGGATGGCACATACTTTGTAGCTGTTAAAGGTGCACCTGACCAATTGCTCAAACGTGTGACTCAAATTGAAATCAATGGTGAGGTTCGTTCTATCACGGATGAAGACAAGAAAGCTATCCTTGCAACTAATAAAGACTTGGCCAAACAAGCTCTCCGTGTCTTGATGATGGCTTATAAGACAACGAGTGAAATTCCTACTTTGGAATCTGAAGTTGTTGAATCTGATTTGATTTTCTCTGGTTTGGTAGGGATGATTGACCCAGAACGTCCTGAAGCAGCAAAAGCTGTTCGTGTCGCTAAAGAAGCGGGAATCCGTCCAATTATGATTACAGGTGACCACCAAGATACAGCGGAAGCAATCGCTAAGCGTCTCGGTATCATTGATCCAAATGATACGGAAGATCATGTCTTTACTGGAGCTGAGCTTAATGAGCTTTCTGATGAAGAGTTCCAAAAAGTCTTTAAACAGTACTCTGTTTATGCGCGTGTGTCTCCTGAACACAAGGTTCGTATTGTTAAGGCGTGGCAAAATGATGGCAAGGTTGTTGCTATGACAGGTGACGGAGTTAATGATGCGCCTTCACTTAAGACAGCTGATATCGGTATCGGTATGGGAATTACAGGTACAGAGGTTTCTAAGGGAGCTTCAGATATGGTTCTTGCCGATGATAATTTTGCGACAATCATCGTTGCAGTAGAAGAAGGACGTAAGGTCTTCTCAAATATTCAAAAATCAATCCAATACCTTTTGTCAGCCAACATGGCCGAAGTCTTTATTATCTTCTTTGCTACATTATTTGGATGGGATGTGCTTCAACCGGTGCATCTTCTCTGGATTAACTTAGTAACTGATACCCTTCCAGCCATCGCTCTTGGGGTTGAACCAGCTGAACCAGGTATTATGACTCACAAACCTCGTGGTCGCCAATCAAACTTCTTTGATGGTGGTGTCTTCGGAGCGATTATGTATCAAGGTGTTTTCCAAACTATCCTTGTTCTGGCAGTATATGGTTGGGGTCTTGCCTTTCCAGAGCATCATACGCAAGCAGAAATTCATGCGGATGCCCTTACAATGGCCTTTGCTACCCTTGGATTAATCCAGTTGCTCCATGCCTTTAACGTTAAATCTGTTTATCAATCAGTCTTTAAAGTTGGTCTCTTTAGAAACAAGACTTTCAACTGGGCAATTCCAGTAGCCTTTGTTCTTTTGATGGCAACTATCGTAGTTCCTGGGTTTAATAATCTCTTCCATGTATCACACCTTAGTCTGACACAATGGCTTGCTGTTATTGTAGGTTCATTCTTGATTGTGGTTTCGGTTGAATTAGTCAAAGCTATTCAACGTGCCCTTGGTAAGGATAAAGACGCTATTTAAGACATAAAGTCAGAGATAATGGTCTCTGGCTTTTTCTTATCACATCTTGAATTCAGGAGGGGTCTTGTTTATAATTGAAAGGAACTAATCATAAGTTAAGGAGAAGGCTATGAATGAAACCATTAAAACACAACTCAATCACCGCAGTATTCGTCAGTTTAAACCTGTGACTTTGACACAAGAAGAGGTTAACCTTCTTGTTGATGTTGCTCGCCATACATCAACGAGTAATTTTAGACAATCCTATTCGATTATCAGTATTACTGATCAAAAATTGAAGGAAGAAATTGCTGAAATTGCCAATCAGCCTTATATTCCAAATGCTGGGCACCTATTTGTATTTGTTGTGGACCAAAGACGTAATACTTTGATTGCAGAGGCAAAAGGTGCTGAAGCCTTGGTGCAAGGTAGTCCCGAACGCTTTATCTCAGCCTTCTCGGATGCAATGATTGCTGCTCAAAATGTGGTAGTAGCTGCTGAGAGTTTAGGTATGGGAACAGTTTATTTGGGGAGTATTTTAAATGATAATGCCAAACTTTCAGAGCTTCTCAAACTTCCAAAGTATGTCTATCCAGCAGTGGGCTTAGCAGTTGGTTGGCCAGATCAGGAACCACAGCTTAAACCTCGTTTGCCACGTCACGTCATCCATATGGAAAATTATTATCAGGATTTAGAAAATCCCTTGGAGGAGCTAAAAGATTACGATGCTGAAGTCCATGAGTATTATGACCTTCGCGATCTCAATAATAGGGTTGATGAATTTACGACTCAGATTGCAACGACAATGGATAAATCCGTTGCCAATCGTGCGAATACTTTGAAGGACCTTCAAAAGCAGGGATTTTTCACCGACTAAAAAACGACTCCTAAAGAGTCGTTCTACAAATCAAATAGTGTCATTGATGAAAGGAACTCATTTGCCAGTTCCTTTTTTTCATACTCTAAAAACTCTGGTCGTTTCTTGACCAGATTATAACGTTTGGAGAGGTTCCACGTTCCAGTAGGATTGAGTTCAGGGTGATTGGAAACAAAGTCGATGGTTAAATCCCATTCTCGTCGATATCCAAGAGGTCGTGAGTGATAGGTTACACCGTCAATAGTTACCGTCCCATAACTGCGGTGGGCATGACCAAAAATAACATCTTTAACGCCATGCTTGACGAAAATCTGGTGGAATTCTTCCGAGCCTAAGTAGGCATTAAACGATGCAAAACGTTCATGTGTCATGGTAAAGCGACTGTGAGGAACAAAATGCATGGCAACTATAAGGTTACGAGTGTTTAATTCACTTAAGATATTATCGAGCTTCTTGAGACTCCTTTGACAGATTTCCGGATCAGTACCTAAACGCTTAAGTCTTCGGTCGAACCAAAGTTGTTTCTTACGTTTAAGAATCTTATCCAATTTTTCATCAGAATAGGAATAATCATACCATCCATGAAAAGCCAATAAGGTCTTGCTACCTAAATCAATCACCTGAAAATCAAGATTATCAATAAGTTTGTCTTCTAAATCAAGCATATCATGATTGCCTAAATTATAGGTGACCTTGACCGCCTTAGACAGTTTTCGTAGAAAAGGTTTCGTGTCAATAAAAAAATGATTGGAGATATCACCAGCGATATGGAGGTGGCTAACCTCTTGATCTTTTAGGCACTTTATTAGAGTATCGATTTCATATGTTTCAAAGTGATTCAAATCAATATGTAAATCACTCATTACTGCAAGTCTTGTCATAGGAACATTGTAACAAAAAGGTTAAGTCTTGTCTGTAAATGAAGATGGTGGAAAATACTTGCCCTAGGGCTATAATTTCATTATGATAAGAATATGGATATCAAGTTAGAAATACAAAAGATGGCCAAGGAGATTGGCATTTCAAAAATTGGTTTTACAACCGCCGATGATTTTGCCTATCTGGAGAAATCCCTTCGACTTGGAGTCGAAGAAGGGCGAACGACAGGTTTTGAACATAAAAATATTGAAGAGCGTATTTATCCTAAGTTGACCTTGGAATCAGCTAAAACCATCATTTCCATTGCAGTTGCCTATCCGCATAAGCTGCCACAACAACCCCCAAAAACAGAATATAAGCGTGGCAAAATCACTCCAAATTCATGGGGTCTAGATTATCACTATGTCTTGCAGGATAAATTGAAGCGTCTGGCAGAAGGCATTGAAAAACTGACGGAAAACTTCGAATATAAAGGTATGGTGGACACTGGAGCCCTGGTCGATACAGCAGTGGCCAAGCGAGCTGGTATTGGTTTCATAGGGAAAAATGGACTAGTTATCTCGAAAGAATACGGGTCCTACATGTATCTTGGCGAGCTTATCACTAATCTAGAGATTGAACCAGATCAAGAAGTTGACTATGGTTGTGGGGATTGCCGTCGTTGTCTGGATGCTTGTCCGACATCTTGTCTCATTGGTGATGGTACGATGAATGCTCGTCGTTGCCTATCCTTCCAAACACAGGATAAAGGTATGATGGATATGGAGTTTCGAAAGAAGATCAAGACTGTTATCTATGGTTGCGACATTTGTCAGATTTCCTGTCCATATAACAGAGGTATCGACAATCCCTTGGCTTCAGACATTGATCCTGAGCTTGCCATGCCTGAATTACTTCCTTTTCTTGAGCTGACCAACAAATCCTTCAAGGAGAAATTTGGGATGATTGCCGGTTCATGGCGCGGGAAGAATATTCTTCAGCGTAATGCTATTATTGCCTTGGCCAACCTACATGATCGCAATGCTATTGTTAAACTGATGGAGATTATCGATAAGAATAATAATCCCATTCACACGGCAACTGCTATTTGGGCTCTCGGTGAGATTGTTAAGAAGCCTGATGAGGCCATGTTAGACTATATGAGCAATCTTTCACTTAAAGATGAAGACGCCCAAGCAGAGTGGGAGCTTGTGTGTGCAAAATGGCAAATTTAAGTGATTTATGCTAGAATTAAGCATAATACTATAAAATGGAGGAAACCTATCCATGGAAGTGGCAGAAATTCGCCAAAAAATCTCTGAAAATCAAGAGAAGCTCGTGAGCTTCGGGAGGTCTCTTTGACTTAGATCGTTTGGAAGAGGACATTG
Source organism: Streptococcus sp. 1004_SSPC (assembly GCF_001069025.1). Classification (NCBI taxonomy): domain Bacteria; kingdom Bacillati; phylum Bacillota; class Bacilli; order Lactobacillales; family Streptococcaceae; genus Streptococcus; species Streptococcus sp. 1004_SSPC. The sequence goes on from NZ_JWGQ01000110.1 coordinate 13,250, forward strand.
CGCTCCTTGAAAACCGAATGACTGAGCCAGATTTTTGGAATGATAATATTGCAGCTCAAAAGACTTCACAAGATTTAAATGAGCTCAAAATGAAGTACGAAACTTTCAACAATATGCAAGAACTCTCTGACGAGACAGAGCTTTATTTGGAAATGTTGGAAGAAGATGATAGCATTCAAGAGGAACTCGAAGAAACTCTCGAAAAGCTTGATAAGATTATGACAAGTTACGAGATGACGCTGCTCCTGTCTGAGCCATATGACCATAGTAATGCCATTCTTGAAATTCACCCAGGATCTGGTGGGACAGAGGCTCAAGACTGGGCAGATATGTTACTCCGGATGTACCAGCGTTATGGAAATGCCAAAGGTTTCAAAGTTGAGACTTTGGATTATCAGGCGGGTGATGAGGCTGGAATCAAATCTGTAACCCTTGCTTTTGAAGGACCTAATGCTTATGGTTTCCTTAAGTCAGAAATGGGTGTCCACCGTTTGGTTCGTATTTCACCATTTGACTCTGCCAAACGTCGCCATACCTCTTTTACATCAGTGGAAGTCATGCCTGAATTGGATGATACCATTGAAGTTGAGATTCGTGATGATGATATCAAGATGGATACATTCCGCTCAGGTGGTGCTGGTGGTCAGAACGTCAACAAAGTGTCTACAGGTGTGCGTTTGACCCACATTCCAACAGGTATTGTTGTAGCTTCAACGGTCGACCGTACACAATACGGAAACCGCGACCGTGCGATGAAGATGCTACAAGCTAAGCTCTATCAAATGGAGCAAGAAAAGAAAGCAGAAGAAGTGAATGCTTTGAAAGGTGATAAGAAAGAAATCACTTGGGGAAGTCAAATTCGCTCATACGTTTTCACGCCATATACCATGGTTAAAGATCACCGTACAGGCTACGAAGTTGCCCAGGTTGATAAGGTAATGGATGGAGATATTGAAGGCTTCATCGATGCCTACCTCAAGTGGCGTATGGAAGAATAGTAACGATATACTATTTTTAAGTATTTAGATACTTTATCTTAATGAAAGGAAGGCGTTCAGCTACTTTAATAGTTGAATACTGACATTATGGCTCTTATTGAATTAAAAGATGTTACTAAGAAGTATGATAAGTCAACAACAGCTCTAAGACATATTGATTTATCTGTCAACTCAGGGGAGTTTGTTTACTTAGTCGGCCCTTCTGGTGCTGGTAAATCAAGTTTAATTCGCTTGTTCTACCAAGAAGAAAAATTAACGAGTGGTTCTATGAAGGTTGGGGAGTTTGATTTAACCCGTCTTCGTAAGAAAGATGTACCACTCTTGCGACGTTCTATTGGGGTTGTTTTCCAGGATTATAAACTTCTTCCCAAGAAAACAGCTTTTGAAAATGTTGCTTATGCCATGGAAGTTATTGGTGAGAAACCTCGTCATATCAAGAAACGAGTGGCAGAAGTACTCGAGTTGGTTGGTCTTAAACACAAGATGCGTTCATTCCCAAATCAATTGTCTGGTGGTGAGCAACAACGTGTCGCTATTGCGCGTGCCATTGTTAATAATCCTAAAGTTTTGATCGCAGATGAACCAACAGGAAACTTGGACCCAGAGATTTCTTGGGAAATTATGCAGGTACTTGAACGTATCAACTTGCAAGGGACTACCATTATAATGGCAACCCATAACTCAACTATCGTTAATAACCTTCGTCATCGTGTTTTAGCGATTGAGGAAGGACGTATTGTTCGTGATGAAGAGGAAGGAGAGTACGGTTACCATGATTAGACGCTTTTTCCGCCATTTAGGAGAATCGATTAAGAATCTCAAACGTAATCTATTGTCGACACTTACCGCAGTATTTTCGGTAATGATTGTTCTTTCGCTTTTAGGTGTATTTGGTTCTGTTATTCTTAACACGCAAAAATTGGCTTCAGATATTGAAAAAAATATTCAGGTCAATGTGTACTTGCAGCCTGATTCAGCAGATGCTTCAGAAACAGTCAAGGAACTTTCTGGACAGATTGTTGCTAATAAAGACTACCATAAGATTTATGATGCTTTGACCAAAATCAAAGGTGTAGATAAGGTTACCTTCTCTAGCAAAGAAGAACAAAAGAAACAACTCATTGAAACAATGGGTTCAAGTTTCGAGACAGCTACTGGAGATGCCAACCCTCTTTCAGATGTTTACATCGTCCAAACGAAATCACCAGATGATGTCAGTCGTGTTGCCAAGGAAGCAAAAGCCATTCAGGGTGTTGATAACGCTAACTTTGGTGGTTCCGATACCGAAATTCTGATGTCTACTATGAAACGTGTTCAATTTTGGGGAATCATTGCCACAGCTCTCTTAACTATTGTGGCTGTCCTATTGATTTCAAATACCATCCGTATTACCATTATGTCACGTGCGACTGAAATTCAAATCATGCGTTTGGTAGGTGCTAAGAATTCATACATTCGTCGTCCCTACTTGATGGAAGGTGCTTGGATTGGAGCACTTGGTGCTATCATTCCTTCTGGCCTCATTTACCTTTTGTATCATATGGTATACTCATCTTTGAACCCTGATTTCGTTAAAGGTGGTATTTCTATGTATGACGCAGACTGGTTTGTCTATGCGGTTATCGGAACCCTTTTCGCAGTCGGTATCATTATCGGTTCGATTGGGTCACGTATGGCAATGCGCCGTTATTTGAAGTATTAATGCAATTAAAGGAGAGCCGTTCTGGTTCTCTTTTTGCTTGTCAAGAGATTCAGGAGCAGAGATTTCAGCTTTATCTGAAAATCGTCTGCTCAAAGTCCAAATCAAAGACTATATTTGGTATAATATTTAAAAAACATTGGAAAAGAGATGCATTATGACAAAGTTAGCTACCATTTGTTATATTGACAATGGAAAGGAGCTTTTGCTCCTACATCGTAATAAAAAGCCTAATGATGTTCATGAAGGAAAGTGGATTTCTGTCGGGGGAAAACTAGAAGCTGGAGAGACACCAGATGAATGTGCTCGTCGTGAAATTTTCGAGGAAACCAATTTTACAGTAACTGAGATGGACTTCAAAGGTATGATTACCTTCCCTGAATTTACTCCGGGCCACGATTGGTATACCTATGTCTTTAAGGTGACTGATTTTGAAGGAGAACTCATCTCAGATGAGGAATCTCGCGAAGGGACACTTGAATGGGTGCCATATGATCAGGTTTTAACGAAGCCAACCTGGGAAGGTGACTATGAGATTTTTAAGTGGATTCTTGAAGATAGACCTTTCTTCTCTGCAAAATTTGTTTATGATTCTAACCAGAACTTGGTAGATAAAACTGTAACTTTTTATGATAAATAAGGAGAAACTATGAGCCGTAAAAAGACAGAAAAATTTTCAGAAACATGGTTTTTTATGTGGATTTTGAATAATCAGGTGGTAATGGCCTTTCTAATCTTACTCTTGATTGGTTTGACGGTCTTGATTTTTACCAAAATTAGTCCAATTTTTTCACCAGTTATTCAATTTCTGACCATTATTATGTTGCCGCTGGTTATTTCCATGCTCCTTTATTATCTGATAAAACCTTTGGTGCTATTAGTCGAAAAAACTGGTTTAAATCGGACCATGTCTATCTTGCTTATCTATGCTATTCTTGCCTTACTCCTAGTTTGGGGAATTTCGACGGCTATTCCTAACTTACAAGATCAAATTTTGATTTTGATTAGAAATGCACCATCATACATTGCTCGGGCAAACAGTGAAACGGAACGTTGGTTGAAACTTCCTATTCTTTCCAATTTTCATGGAGATTTAGAGGCTGTGCTCAGTGATTTTTCAGCGAGAATGGTCAATTATGCCGAGCACTTTTCTACTTCAGCTCTGACTTGGATTGGGACCTTTGCTAGCACAGTAGCAAGAGTAACAGTTGCTATCATTTTGACACCATTCATTCTTTTTTATCTCTTAAGAGATAGTCAAAAGATGAAACATAGCTTTGTCTCAGCTTTACCGACACGTTTTCGTAAAACGACTGTCCGTATGCTTTCAGATATCAATAATCAGCTTGAAGGTTATGTTCAAGGTCAAGTGACAGTAGCGATTGTCGTGGCAATTATGTTCTGTATCATGTTCAAGATTGTTGGGCTTCGTTATGGAATGACTTTTGGTATTTTAGCAGGATTTCTAAATATGATTCCCTATCTTGGAAGCTTTCTAGCTATGGTACCCGTTGTTATTATGGGATTGGTTCAAGGTCCTGCTATGCTAATCAAGGTCCTCATCATTTTTGTTATCGAGCAAACTATTGAAGGACGTTTTGTTTCTCCACTTGTTTTGGGAAATAAACTAAGCATTCACCCTATCACCATTATGTTTATTCTCTTGACAGCAGGCTCTCTGTACGGTGTGTGGGGTGTCCTATTAGGGATTCCAATCTATGCCTCTGTCAAGGTTGTTGTTAGAGAGATTTTTGATTGGTACCGTTCTGTAAGTAATCTTTACCAAGATGACATTGAAATTGAAGGACAAAAAGACGATGTTAAATAGTGAAAAAATGGTTGCCTCTATCGGAAACCAAGATTTAGACCACGCTGACAAATATTTTAAAAAAGCTTTACGAGAAGACCCTGCAGAGGTTCTTGTTGAGTTGGGCCAATACTTAGAGTCTATTGGTTTCTTACCACAGGCACAGGAAATTTACGAAAAAGTTCGTTTTGATTTTCCAGAGGTTAATGTCAATCTAGCACAAATTGCAGCCGAAGATGGCAATATTGAAGAAGCGTTTCTCTATTTAGACGCTATTCCTGAGGAGTCTGAGGACTATTTGTCTGCGTTGATTGTAAAGGCAGACCTCTACCAAATAGAGGGCTTGACGGATGTAGCACGTGACAAGTTGTTAGAGGCAAGTCAATTATCAGATGATTCATTGATTATTTTTGGTTTGGCTGAGATGGAATTTGAACTTGGAAATTTTGAACAAGCTATTCAATACTATGCTAAATTGGATAATCGTGACCTTCTGGCAATGACTGGGGTTTCTACTTATGAACGCATTGGTAAGGCTTATGCCAGTCTTGGAAAGTTTGAAGCTGCTCGTGAATTTTTGGAAAAAGCTATTGAAATTGAGTACGATGATACCACTGCTTTTGAATTAGCCACTTTGCTCTATGATCAAGAAGAGTATCAAAAAGCTAATTTTTACTTTAAGCAGATAGAAACCATGTCTGCAGATTTCGAAGGTTATGAGTATGTTTACGCTTTGTCGTTACATGCAGAACATAAAACCGAAGAAGCCTTACGTATGGCACAACAAGGGATTTCAAAAAATGCCTTTGATGTTCAATTACTTTTGTTAGCGTCACAGTTATCCTACGAGTTGCATGATACTCAATCTGCTGAATCTTATTTGAAGCAAGCCTTGCCATTGGCTGAGGACCAGGATGAGATTGTCTTACGTTTAAGTACTCTCTATTTGGAAGAAGAACGTTACGAGGACCTGGTAGCTTTAGCTGATTACGAGGTAGATTCTGTTTTGGCTCGTTGGAATATCGCCAGAGCCTATCAAGCACTTGATGATGATGAAGAAGCTTTTCAAATTTATCAAGATTTGTCTAAAGATTTGGCTGATAATCCTGAATTCTTACAGGATTATGCATATATTCTAAGAGAATTTGGTTACAGAGACCAGGCGCGTGTAACAGCAGAAAAATACCTTGCCTTGGTGCCAGACGATGTCAATATGCAAACGTTTCTTGAAGATTACTAAGCTTTAAAATGTTTTAATTGGTTGTTTAAATAGAAGGAGGGGAGTGCGAATCTTACTCAACCTCCTCTTTTTTTATTTGTCTATTTATGTTATGATTTTATTAGAACCCATAAGGAGTAAATATGGTTAAGAGAGATTTAATTCGAAATATTATCATAGCAGTTCTTGCCATTGTAGTGATTTTATTGTTAAGAGCTTTTGTGTTATCAACACACCGTGTAACCGAAGGTCAGGCAAATGACTATATTCATGCAGGTGATTATGTTACTTTCAATAAAAATGTTGAACCGCATAATAAGGACTTTATCTTGTATACGGTTAATGGTAAGGAATATATCGGCCGTGTTATTGCTGATGAGGGCAAGAGCGTGACAGCTATGGATGATTTCCTTTATATCAATGATAAGTCAGTTGACGAAACCTATATTAGCAAAGATAAATCAGCTTATTTGGCGACAGTGTCACCTGGGAATTTCTTTACTGATGATTTTTCCATTGCAACATTGACAGATAATAAACAAACTAAGATTGAAAAAGGTCAATACCTTGTGTTGAACGATAACCGTCGTAATACAGATGATAGTCGTAAGTTTGGTCTTATTGAAAAGGACCAAATTAAAGGTGTTATCTCTTTCAGATTGTATCCTCTATCACGTTTTGGTTTCGTTGATGTCGATTAATATTTCAATACTACTGAAAAGCTAGAAACTTTTGATAAGTTTCTAGCTTTTTTAGTGATATTGTCTTTAGCAAATGCAATTGTGATGGGGACTAAGGCTTATTACGAAAAAGAAACTAAAGTTTCAGTCATACGGTCAACCCATCAATATGATGGGTTTTTATGCTATAATTGAGATAAATAGTAAATACAATAAAAGGAGTACTTATGGCCTACGATTTACTCTTAGAACGTTTTCTACGCTATGTCAAAATAAATACACGTAGTGATGAAAATGCGACAAGAACGCCAACAACACAAAGCCAGGTAGATTTTGCTTTGAATATTCTAAAACCAGAATTGGAAGAGCTTGGTTTAAGTAACGTCCATTATTTGGAAAGTAATGGTTACCTAGTGGCAACCCTGCCGGCTAACGATGACCAATTAACACGTAAGATTGGTTTCATCTCTCATATGGATACTGCAGATTTTAATGCAGAAGGAGTATCACCCCAAGTTATTGAATCCTATGATGGAGGCATTATTCCTCTGGGGACCTCAGGTTACAACCTAAATCCAACTGATTTTCCAAATCTCCAGAATTACATCGGTCATACACTTATTACGACAGATGGCACCACTCTTCTTGGAGCTGATGATAAATCTGGTATTGCTGAGATTATGACAGCATTAGCTCATTTGAAGGCACATCCTGAAATCAAGCATTGTGAGATTCGTGTAGGCTTTGGTCCTGATGAAGAAATTGGAATTGGCGCAGATAAATTTGATGTTGATGATTTTGATGTCGATTTTGCCTACACTGTTGACGGTGGTCCATTGGGTGAATTACAGTATGAAACCTTCTCTGCCGCGGGTGCTGAGCTGACTTTTCATGGCCGTAATGTCCACCCTGGAACAGCAAAAGGTCAGATGGTCAATGCTTTGCAATTGGCAATTGATTTTCATAATCAGTTGCCCGCAGAAGATCGTCCAGAGTTGACGGATGGTTATCAAGGTTTCAACCATCTTCAAACAATGACAGGTACTGTTGAAGAAGCAAATTCATCATATATCATTCGTGATTTTGAGACAGAGTCTTTTGAAAATCGAAAAGCAACTTTCCAAGAAATTGCCGATAAAATGAATCAAGCCTACGGTCAAACGCGAGTTGATTTGGTGATCAAAGATCAATATTATAACATGCGTCAAGTCATTGAAAAAGATATGATGCCTGTTGAGTTGGCTAAGGAGGTTATGGAGGACCTAGGAATTGTTCCAGTCATTGAGCCAATTCGTGGTGGAACTGATGGTTCAAAGATATCTTTCATGGGAATTCCGACACCAAACCTTTTTGCAGGTGGTGAAAATATGCATGGTCGTTATGAGTACGTTTCTTTACAAACAATGGAAAAAGCTGTAGATGTTATTCTTGGAATTGTCAGTAATCCCTAATTGCGCTTGCTAAAAACTGATTTTATGGTAGAATTAGATGTAATGGAGGTGCTGAGATGATTAAAATTTTCGGCAAGTATCGTTACCATTGGCAACCTGAATTGTCTTGGCTTATCATTTATTGGTCTTTAGCCATCACGCCAATCTTTATTGCAGCCGCCCTTCTGTTCGAGTTGTACTCGGTGCCCTCACATATTTTGATGCTTTTCACTATTTTTGTTGCTTTATTTGGTCTAGGGTTCCATCGTTACTTTATTATTGAAGATTATGGAATACTGCGTATTGTTTCTTTCAATATTTTTAAACCGCGTAAGGTGCAGATTAGTGATATTGAAAAAGTGGAAGTTATCAAAACCGGCTTGTGTCTCATTTTTAAAAATGGAAAGAAACGTCAGTTTTATATGAGAAAGTGGCCTAAGAAATATTTCTTAGATGCTTTAGCACTTCATCCTGATTTCAAAGGTGAGGTAGAACTAATGGATTATATGACTAATTTTGATTATTTTGCCTTTTATGAGGAATCAAAAAAAGCCCTCAAGATTAAACTTCGCAAATAAGGGCTTTGGTAGGACAAGATTTGACAGCTGTCAAAGTTTCGGGACTATTTTCAATCGTTCTAATAAGTTGGTCGCTATCTTTAAACCTAACGATTCCTTCGTCATCATAATCAAAGACAGGAGAGTAGGTTTGGCACAAACCACAAGCGATACATTTTTCTGGAATTAATGATACTTTCATAGTATTATTTTAAAATAGATTTATTGTTTTTACAAGGAGAAAATCATGAGTAAAAAACCATGGGAAGATAAGGTTTCTGAAGAAGAGTTGGAAGAAGTAGTTGATGCTGATTTTCTAGATGACGAAGATGAGTTTGAGGATTTTGAAGAAGAGGAGGACACTCCTTCAGATGAGAAGCAAGAAAAAGGTGGCTTCATCAATTCGTCATTCTTGACAGTCTTGCTTGGCTTATTCTTTATTATTGTTGTATGTATTTTGTTCTTTGTTTTCTACACATCAAATGTTGGAGGAAGCAAAACTGCAGCGTCTAAGGAATCTTCAGGTTTCTCTTCAACTTCAACTAGCAAAGTTGTTAAATCTTCATCAAGCGAAAAAGATTCAGGTAAGGGTGAAGATAGTGAGAAATCTACTAAAGAGAAATCTTCATCAACGAAAGTATCAAGCTCTTCTAAACATGTTGAAAAAGACTATGCAACTGGGTCAGCTGAAACAACACCATCAAGTGCTGCAGCAGCAACCGACGGTTCATCAATCGTTGTTCAATCTGGTGAAGGTGCCGGTTCAATCGCTGCACGTGCAGGTATCTCTGTAGATGAGTTGGAACGTCTTAACCCTGATCACATGACAAGTGGTTACTGGTATGCTAACCCAGGTGATGTCGTTAATGTTCAATAATTTTAAAAGCAAAGGAACATCATGAAAGATATTAGAATTGCTATTGATGGTCCTGCGTCAAGTGGAAAAAGTACAGTAGCCAAGATTATTGCAAAAAATCTTGGCTATACTTATCTTGATACAGGTGCTATGTACCGATCTGCAACTTATTTGGCCTTGCAGAATGGTTTGACTGAGGAAAATGTACCAGAAATTTTGGAGCAACTATCTCAACATCCGATTTCATTCGGAAAAGCAGCAGATGGTAGTCAGCAGGTTTATGTTGGTGATGTTGATATTACACACCCCATTCGTGATAACCAAGTCACAAATAATGTTTCTTGGGTAGCAGCCATTCCTGAAGTGCGCCAAGAACTGGTTGCACAACAACAACGTATTGCTCAAGATGGTGCTATTATCATGGATGGTCGTGATATTGGGACTGTGGTTTTGCCTGATGCAGAACTCAAAATCTTCTTGATTGCTTCAGTTGATGAACGTGCGGAACGCCGTTATAAGGAAAATATCGAAAAAGGAATTTCTACTGACCTTGAGACTTTAAAAAAAGAAATTGCTGAACGTGACTATAAAGATAGTCATCGTAAGGTATCACCTCTTAAACCAGCGGAAGATGCCATTACTTTTGACACTACAGGAGTGTCAATTGAGGGTGTTGTGGAATTTATTCAAGAAAAAGCAAAAAAAATTATTGACAAAGGATGACTCACTTGTTATACTATTAACAATGAGAAAAGCAGAAGTGAGAACTTCTCGCCTTGCGACTTAGGTTGTCTGGCCCAACATGTCAAATCCTTAAAGGGATATTATGTGTGCGGGCTTGTATATCAAGTCCGCTTTGTTTTTCTCTAAAAAAATAAAGAGGTGAAGATCATAGCTAAGAAAGATCTATTCATTAATGATGAAATTCGCGTTCGTGAAGTTCGTCTTGTTGGTCTTGATGGTGAACAATTGGGAATTAAACCATTGTCAGAAGCACAAGCTATTGCAGATGATGCAAATGTTGACTTGGTTCTTATCCAACCACAAGCTACGCCACCTGTTGCTAAGATTATGGACTATGGTAAGTTCAAATTTGAGTATCAAAAGAAACAAAAAGAACAACGTAAGAAACAAAGCGTTGTTACCGTTAAGGAAGTTCGTTTGAGCCCAGTCATCGATAAAGGTGACTTTGAAACAAAACTTCGTAACGGCCGTAAATTCCTTGAAAAAGGAAACAAGGTTAAAGTTTCTATCCGATTCAAAGGTCGTATGATTACTCATAAAGAAATCGGAGCTAAGGTATTGGCGGAATTTGCTGAAAAAACGCAAGATATTGCGATTATTGAGCAAAGAGCGAAGATGGATGGACGTCAAATGTTCATGCAACTTGCACCAATTCCTGACAAAAAATAATTGTCAAACTAACACTATTTTAAGAGGAGAATTTTAAAATGCCAAAACAAAAAACACACCGCGCATCAGCTAAACGTTTCAAACGTACAGGTTCAGGTGGATTGAAACGCTTCCGTGCCTTCACATCTCACCGTTTCCACGGTAAAACTAAAAAACAACGTCGTCACCTTCGTAAAGCGTCAATGGTACATTCAGGTGACTTTAAACGTATCAAATCAATGCTTTCACAAATGCGTTAATCCGCTACAAGCATTACAAATTAACTAAACTAGAACTAATTCGGAGGAATATATAAATGGCTCGTGTTAAAGGTGGCGTTGTATCACGCAAACGTCGTAAACGTGTATTGAAACTTGCTAAAGGTTACTATGGTGCAAAACACATCTTGTTCCGTACTGCAAAAGAACAAGTAATGAATTCTTACTACTATGCATACCGTGACCGTCGTCAAAAGAAACGTGATTTCCGTAAACTTTGGATTACACGTATCAATGCGGCAGCTCGTTTGAACGGTTTGTCATACTCACAATTGATGCACGGTTTGAAATTGGCTGAAATCGAAGTTAACCGTAAAATGCTTGCTGATTTGGCAGTTAACGATGCAGCAGCTTTCACAGCTCTTGCAGATGCAGCTAAAGCAAAACTTGGTAAATAAGAATTAAGATGGGTTTTACCCATCTTTTTTTATGGAGGTAATTATGATTCGTTTAGCAAGAGCAGAAGATATCCCAAGATTACAGGAGTTATTGGGGCAGATTCTTCTAGTTCATCATCAAGCACGTCCTGATGTTTTTAAGTCAGAAGGCAGTAAATTTACAGATGTAGAGTTAGAAGCAGTGATTAATGATCCAAATAAACCTATTTTTGTTTATGAGGCGAAAGATGGGCGTATCTTGGGTCATCTGTTCTTAATGATTAAAGAAGTATCTGATAATAATGGTCCACTAAAGGCTGTTAAGACTCTTTTTATTGATGATTTATGCGTTGATAAGGAGGCTCGAGGTCAAAAATTAGGAGAAAAGCTTTACCAATTTGCCTTGGACTATGCTAAGGAGTTAGGGTGTTATAATCTGACACTTCACGTATGGAATGATAATGCGGGTGCTCTACGTTTTTACGAACGTTTAGGTATGAAACCGAGATATACAGAAATGGAAACTATCCTAAAATAATATGTTTTCATGAGAGAAATTTAACTTACGAGGAGAAAATATTTTTGATATGCTAAAAGAGAACTTTTAGAAATGGAGAATTTTAATGCCTCGTAATTTTAAAGAAGCTTTGCTTTGTACGTTTTTGATGTGTGGAATGATGGTCTATGGAATCTTCTCATCCTTGATTGGACTGGAGTAGTTCCCTTTGTTTGGGGTCACTTTTTCCAAGGTTATCTTCCTGGATTTGTAGTTGCTTTCTTACTGGATATGCTTTTGGTGGGACCACTAGCCAAGACAATAGCATTTGCGATTTTACATAAAGTAAAAGCCCATGATAAACGATGGGCAAAGATTTTAGTGATTTCTGGAACCATGGCGCTATTCATGGTAACCTTTATGTCATTCTATGGATTAGTTTACAACAGTCATTTGGTGACGCTATTATCCTATGGTCGTGCTTGGTTGACAAATGTTATCATGGCTTTACCACTTAATTTTCTAGTGGTTGGTCCAATCTCACGTTTTATCTTGGGAAAACTACAAAAACCTTTGCCTGGTGAAGGAGTCGTTGAGAATTTTGACGACGATGACGAATTACCAACTATTATTTAAGTTGTGAACTGAAGTTAGACTCCAGATTTTATATCAAAAAGCAGTCACATCTGTGACTGCTTTTTGATTTAGTTTTTCTTTTTCATTTCACCGTGTGGGTAGTAAGTCCCTTCTGGCATATCGTTAATGAAAACATGGATAGCTTCCTTAGGGGCTTTTGCAACACGTGATACAACCTCAGTAACTTCGCGAGCAAGTTCAATCTTTTGTTCTTCTGAACGACCTTCAAAGAGATCAATTTTTACAAATGGCATAATGCATCTCCTTAGTTTTGATAGTCCTATTATAGCATGAATTAAGAGAATATTCTAAAGTTTTTAGAAATTCTTGAAATAATGCTAGCTATGAATTATTTTGAAAGAGGTAGGTGTCTTGTGATCTTAGAAAACTATTTGCCTTTTTAATTTGGTATATTCAAAGAGATGAAAACTCTTACTAAAAATGGTAAAATAGTGCTAACTAAAGACAGTAAGGAGTAAATTATGACAATTGATTTTCGCGCCGAAGTTGATAAACGTAAAGAAGCTTTGATGGAGGACCTTTTTGGTCTTTTGCGTATTAATTCAGAACGTGATGACAGTAAGGTTGATGAAAAGCACCCATTTGGTCCTGGACCAGTAAAAGCTTTGGAACATTTTCTTGCTTTAGCTGAACGTGATGGTTATAAAACTCGTAATATTGATAATTACGCTGGTGACTTTGAATTTGGTCAAGGAGATGAGGTATTGGGTATCTTTGCACACTTGGATGTGGTTCCAGCGGGTAGCGGATGGGACACTGATCCTTATGAGCCAGTCATCAAAGAAGGAAAGCTTTATGCTCGTGGTTCATCAGATGATAAAGGGCCCACAATGGCTTGTTATTATGCCTTGAAAATTATCAAAGAGCTTGAGCTTCCAGTATCTAAGCGCGTTCGCTTTATTGTTGGTACAGATGAAGAATCTGGTTGGGGTGATATGGATTATTATTTCGCTCATAATGGATTGAAAGATCCTGATTTTGGTTTTTCTCCTGATGCAGAATTTCCAATTATCAATGGGGAAAAAGGAAATATTACTGCCTATCTTCATTTTGAAGGACAAAACGATGGTGACTTTAGCCTCGTAAGCTTTAATGGTGGCATGCGTGAAAATATGGTTCCTGAATCTGCAAGTGCAGAGTTTACGGCACCTATCACTTTACAGGAACTTGAGTCTAAACTTAATGACTTTGTTGCTGATCAAGAAGTAACTGGTCAAGTGACTGAAGAAGCAGGTGCTTTCCATGTGACTATTCATGGGAAATCAGCTCATGGTATGATGCCTCAAAATGGTATCAATGGGGCAACATACTTAGCACTCTTCCTTAGCCAATTTGATTTTCAGGCTAATGCTAAGACTTATTTGAATTTAGTTGCTGAAACACTTCATCAAGATTTCTTTGCTGAAAAGACAGGTCTTGCCTATACAGATTCTAAAATGGGTGAGTTAACTATGAATGCCGGTGTCTTTACCTTCAACAAGGAATCTGAAGATAATACAATTGCTTTGAATTTCCGCTACCCTCAAGGGGTTGATACGGATGATATTAAGACTTGTCTTGAAAAACTTGAAGAGCCTAAGGCAGTCAGTCTCTCAGAACATGGTCACGTACCGCACTATGTACCAGTTAGTGATCCTATGGTACAGACACTTCTTTCTGTTTATGAGAAACAGACAGGCCTTAAAGGTCATGAACAAATCATTGGTGGCGGAACCTTTGGGCGTCTGCTTAAACGTGGTGTTGCTTATGGTGCTATGTTCCCAGGGTATGTCAATACCATGCATCAAGCAAATGAGTTTACTGAAGTTGAGGACTTGTACCGTGCAGCTGCTATTTATGCAGAAGCTATCTATGAGTTGATCAAATAAAAAAGAAGAGACATTTTGTCTCTTTTTTTGGAGGAAAATATGGAAACACTTGAAGAATTGACACAAGCAATTATGGATGATGAACAAAATAAAACTTATACTGAACAAGGTATCAAACCCTTGTTTAGTATTCCAAAAACGGCACGGATTAATATCGTCGGACAAGCTCCTGGTATCCGTGCTCAAGAGTCTGGGCTTTATTGGAATGATCCTAGTGGGGATAATCTACGGGATTGGATGGGTGTTTCGAGAGAAGATTTTTATGAATCGGGTATGTTTGCCATTGTACCAATGGATTTTTATTTCCCGGGTCACGGAAAATCGGGAGATTTACCGCCTCGCAAAGGTTTTGCAGATAAATGGCATGAGAGAGTTTTAGATTTAGCTCCAAATATTCAATTAACCATACTAGTAGGAAACTATGCTCAGCGTTACTATTTGCATCAAAAGTCATCAGCTAAGTTAACAGATACAGTTAAGCATTACAAAGATTATCTTCCAGACTATTTTCCTTTAGTGCATCCGTCACCACGAAATAATATCTGGCAAGCGAAAAATCCATGGTTTATGAAAGAAGTGGTTCCAGATTTAAAAGCATTGGTTCAAAAAATCTTGAGTCAATGAATTCAGATATCTGAACTTGGATTGTCACTAGGTATTGTTTCAAATCAATGAAGCAACTATCAGAGCATACCCAAATATTGTAAAGATTTTGGCCCTTTGGGGCTTTTTTTGATCTTCTAACAAAATTATTTGAAAAATATAATTAATAAAAACTTCAATACCAAACGCATTAATTGCAATATAATTTTAATTTCAATAAGAGCAACATATAAAATTAAAATAACTATTTTTTAGACTAAAGAAATTGCCCTGTTGCACTTCATTTTACAACAGCGCAATGATTTTTTTCAGCTTTCGTAGAATTCTTCAAATGTCGTAAAGAAGACTAAGTGGTGCTATTATATTATTTCTCCGTCCAAACTAGATTCTAATTTTAGGGTCTAGTTTTATTGTTTTAAAGTTTTTGATAGCCTTTTCATACTTATCGTTGCAATTTAAAGAAGACTCATGTTATAATGAGTCTAACTAAATGTATAGAAAGATGCAAGGAGATGTGCATGGAAGAATTGAAAAAGCTCGCTGGTGTAAGGGCTGCTAGTTTTGTTGGAGATGGCATGGTTGTTGGACTAGGTACTGGTTCAACAGCTTATTTCTTTGTAGAGGAGATTGGTCGTCGAATAAAGGAGGAAGGTCTTAGTGTAGTAGGTGTAACGACATCTAGTCAAACAACGAAGCAAGCTGAAGGTCTAGGTATTCCTTTGAAATCAGTGGATGATATTGATAGTATTGATGTTACCGTTGATGGCGCCGACGAAGTAGATCCTCAACTCAACGGTATTAAAGGTGGCGGTGGTGCCCTCTTGATGGAAAAAATCGTTGCTACACCTACTAAAGAGTACATCTGGGTAGTTGATGAGTCTAAGATGGTTGAACAACTTGGTGCTTTTAAATTACCAGTCGAAGTTGTTCAATATGGTGCTGATCGATTATATCGCGTCTTTGAATCTAAGGGTTATAAGCCATCATTCCGATTAACTGAACAAGGTGATCGCTTTGTTACAGATATGAAGAATTTCATTATTGATTTGGATCTCGGCAAAATTAATAATCCAGTTGCTTTAGGTGACGAACTAAAAGCTATGACTGGTGTTGTTGATCATGGTTTATTCAATGGAATGGTTAACAAGGTTATCGTTGCTGGAAAAGACGGTGTTAAGATTGTTGAGGCTAAGGATTAGTCCTGTTTAATTTTCTTTTAAATTGTAAATGAATAAAGTAGCTTAATAGTTATGTTATTACTAGATTATTATGTAGAAAGGAAAGAGGTAATTTCGAAAGATTTTAGCTCTATGTGGTGTTGTTATGTCCAAATTTAATCGAATGCATTTAATCGTTCTTGACTCAGTAGGTATTGGTGCAGCTCCAGATGCCAATAACTTTGTCAATGCTGGTGTTCCTGACGGAGCTTCAGATACTCTTGGACATATTTCTAAAACTGTTGGTTTGAATGTGCCAAACATGGCTAAACTTGGTCTTGGAAATATTCCTCGCGAACAAGCCTTGAAAACTGTTCCAGCTGAGAGCAATCCAACTGGTTACGCAACTAAGTTAGAAGAAGTCTCTCTTGGAAAAGATACCATGACAGGTCACTGGGAAATCATGGGACTTAATATTACAGAGCCTTTCGATACTTTCTGGAATGGCTTCCCAGAGGAAATTCTTACTCAAATCGAAGAATTCTCAGGACGCAAGGTCATCCGCGAGGCCAACAAACCTTATTCTGGTACAGCAGTTATCGATGATTTTGGACCACGCCAAATGGAAACAGGCGAATTGATTATTTATACATCAGCTGATCCGGTTCTTCAAATCGCAGCTCACGAGGATATTATTCCTGTTGAAGAATTGTATCGTATTTGTGAATTTGCTCGTTCTATCACTTTGGAACGTCCAGCTCTTCTTGGTCGTATCATTGCTCGTCCTTACGTTGGTGAGCCTGGAAACTTTACTCGTACATCTAACCGTCGTGACTTGGCTGTTTCACCATTTGCTCCAACTGTTTTGGACAAATTGAATGAGGCTGGTATCGATACTTACTCAGTTGGTAAGATTAGTGACATCTTCAATGGTGAAGGTATCAACCACGATATGGGCCACAACAAATCAAATAGCCACGGTGTAGACAATTTGATTAAGGTTATGACATCAGAAGAGTTTAAACATGGTTTCTCTTTCACAAACTTAGTAGACTTTGATGCCCTTTACGGACACCGTCGTAATCCACATGGCTATCGCGATTGCTTGCATGAATTTGATGAGCGCTTGCCTGAAATCATCGCTGCTATGAAAGAAGATGATCTCTTGATGATTACTGCAGACCATGGTAATGACCCAACTTATGCTGGTACAGACCATACGCGTGAATACATCCCGTTTTTGGCTTACAGTCCAGCCTTCAAAGGTAGTGGCTTGATTCCAGTTGGACACTTCGCCGACATCTCAGCAACAATTGCGGATAACTTCGGTGTTGAGAAAGCCATGATTGGTGAAAGTTTCTTAGATAAACTTGTCTAAAATGAAACGTTATGCACTTCTGGTTCGTGGGATAAATGTCGGCGGTCGTAATAAGGTAGTCATGGAAAAATTCCGCCATGACCTTGAGAAACTTGGTTTTAAGAATGTTTCCTCCTATATTAATAGTGGAAATTTTTTCTTTGATTCACCCATGATGAAAGAAGAATTACTTTTTGTAATAGAAGAATTTCTGAATAAGTCTTACTCATTTATTACTGTCTTTTCCCTTTTCACACTAGAGGAATACCAAAATGAGTGTAAATCTCTACCAAAATGGTGGGAAAATGATTTGTACAGAAAAGATGTCCTCTTTTATACAGTACAATTAGACAAGGATCAATTAAAGAGAGTAATAAATTCTTTTGATTTGGCAGATGAGACTCTTCATTTTGGGGAATTAGGAATTTACTGGGGGAAATATGATAAGACAAGCTACAATCAAACGGCTTATCATAAAAATCTATTAAAGTCATCATTTTATCCTTATATTACGATTCGAAATGCAAGAACTTTTTCAAACATTGGTCATTATTTAAAAAAATAAGGAACTAAAGGAGATTTAGATGTCACTACTTGAAAAAATTAGAGTTACGCAAGCCTTTTTGGAAAGCAAAGGAATTGAAAAACCTGAGTTTGGTTTGATTTTGGGTTCTGGACTTGGAGAATTGGCTGAAGAGGTCCAAGATGCTATTGTAATCGATTACGCAGATATTCCAAACTGGGGACAATCAACAGTAGTCGGTCATGCAGGTAAACTTGTATATGGTACTTTGTCTGGACGTAAGGTATTGGCTCTTCAAGGACGTTTCCATTTTTATGAAGGAAATCCTCTTGAAGTGGTAACTTTCCCTGTACGTGTTATGAAAGCTCTTGGTTGTGAAGGTGTTATTGTAACTAATGCTGCTGGTGGTATTGGCTTCGGTCCTGGTACTTTGATGACTATTACTGACCATATCAATATGACTGGTCAAAACCCATTGATCGGTGAAAACTTGGATGACTTTGGCCCACGTTTCCCTGATATGTCTAAAGCCTACACACCAGAATACCGTGCTACTGCCCATGAAGTGGCTAAGAAACTTGGTATCAAGCTTGATGAAGGTGTCTATATCGGTGTAACTGGTCCGACTTATGAAACACCTGCAGAGATTCGTGCCTATAAGACATTGGGGGCAGATGCAGTTGGTATGTCCACTGTTCCTGAAGTTATTGTGGCAGCTCACTCAGGCTTGAAAGTTCTAGGAATTTCATGTATCACTAACCATGCTGCTGGTTTCCAAGAAGAACTCAACCACGAAGAAGTTGTAGAAGTGACTGAACGTATCAAGGGGGACTTCAAAGGATTGCTTAAAGCTATTTTGGCGGAACTCTAAGAAATGATTTCTCAGGTAAGGAGACGTTTAAGGTTGTTACTAAAATTCCTTAAGCTGAGTTTAGCTGTTATTGGGACTGGCGTTGCTTCAGGGGTTGTTGGAATTTTTTGCCACTATCTTCTAGAATTTATACAAGTTCTTGCGTTTGGTAAAGATAAAGGGAACCTCTTGTTACAGTTTCAATCAGTGAGTGCTTTTCGAAGGCTCTCAGTCTTACTTGTTGTTGGGGTCTTATCTAGTTTATTTTGGTATTTTCTTCAACGGCGTGTCACCTTACTTTCTATTAGCAAAGCTAAAAAACTCGTTGGTAAAAGGAGTCCAAATTTTCTAGGTCAGTCTCTACATGCATTAATCCAGGTGGCAATCGTTGCTGCTGGGGCCTCAATAGGCAAAGAAGGAGCACCTCGAGAATTGGGTGCTCTCTTTGGTGGTAGTCTTTCTAAAGGATTGCATTTAGACATTTCCGATAGACAATTATTAATTGCTTGTGGTGCTGGTGCAGGGCTAGCCTCTGTTTACCAAGTGCCTTTTGCTAGCGCTTTATTTGTTTTGGAAACATTAGGAGTCTCTTGGACACTAAAGAATATTATCATTATTTTTGCGACTACTTATGTATCTGCTTATTGTGCTAAACCAATTGTTGGTGGACACGCCTTATATATAGTCGATACAGTGACTATTGATTCTTCCAGTTTCATACAGGCAATCATCTTAGCGTTATTTGTAACACCATTTGCCATAATATTTGGATATTTTGCAAAGAAGGCCAGTAGCCATCGTATTACAGGTAAAGAAATTCTTTGGACGTTGCCCTTTGCCTTTCTAATTCTTGGTGGACTATCAGCTAACCTTCCTATCTTTATGGGAAATGGACAGGTTCTAGCTCAATGGATTTTTTCTGGGAACTCTTCAGCATATCTTCCTGTCATTCTCATCATCAAATGTCTATTGGTCTGTCTACTTTTAAGGAGTGGTGCTTATGGTGGAACTCTGACGCCATCGTTTGCTTTAGGTGTAGGTACGGGTTATCTGATAACGGTACTTCTTGGAAATTTTGGATTTTCTCATAGTCTTAGTTTAGGAATGTTACTAGGGGCAACCGTATTTTTAGGAACAACGCTTGATGCCCCTCTAACAGGAATAGCCTTAGTTGTTGGTTTTACAGGTACTGGAGGTGTTATCGTATTCCCTCTTATACTAGCGAGTATCCTATCAAGGATAATAAACAATAAATGGAAGAAAAGATTATGAATATTCATTTTATTTTACACGAAAAATTTGAGGTTCCAGGAGCTTATTTGAAATGGGCTCAAAAGCGTGGACACCATATTTCGTCAACAAAGGTTTATGAGAAAGAGAAACTTCCAGAAACTGTTGATGATATTGATTTCCTTATAGTAATGGGCGGACCTCAGTCACCTGATGAAGATCGTCAAGTCTTTCCATACTATGATCCAAAGGCTGAAATTACATTAATTCAAAAAGCTATTGATGCTGATATCTATATTGTCGGGGTATGCTTAGGGGCTCAACTGTTAGCTGGAGCTTATGGTGGGAAATATGAACATAGTCCAGAACGCGAGATTGGCGTTTTCCCTTTGACCTTAACAGAGGAAGGATTAGCTGATGAGCACATTAAAGATTTTGGTTCTACTTTAAACACGGGTCACTGGCATGGAGATATGCCTGGTTTGACCGACAAGGCAGTTGTTCTTGCGACCAGTCAGGGCTGTCCACGCCAAATAGTTCGCTTTAGCCCTAAACATTATGCCTTCCAAGCACATTTAGAGTTTGACCTTGAAGCGATTGATTTACTGATAGCTGCTGATGGTGAAGAGCACTTGTGCCAGCAAAATAAACAGTTACCTTTTGTTCAAACACCAGATCAATTACGTAAAAACGATTATTCTGAAATGAACAAAAAGTTATTTGCTTTTCTAGATTCACTAATCCAGATCTAAACATTTAAGTAGCTCATATACTATTTATATAATAGTAGAAAACTTTAAAAAAATATAACTTAAGGATGGTGCAGCAGGTATTCATATTTGAAAACGAGTGGAGAGTTTAGAAAATAGCTAACCTTCTTAGATGCGTAGAGCTATGTCAGCCTTCCTAATTTTCAGTCACTTTCTAGTTGCTCTTTTACCTTAATAAATAATAGAAAGGATGGGTTAACTGTATTCACTGAACTGAATACGGGCGGAGAACAGTGAAAAAGATAGAATGGATAGCATTTGCAATGCTTCGTCAGTTTCCTATTTTTACTTCGTCTCTGTCGCCCTTTATAGATTAATTATGTCAATTCATATTTCTGCCAAACAAGGAGATATTGCTGATAAGATTCTTCTTCCTGGGGATCCTTTACGTGCAAAATTTATTGCCGAAAATTTCCTTGAAGATGCTGTGTGTTTCAACGAAGTACGTAACATGTTTGGTTACACAGGAACATACAAGGGTGAACGTATCTCAGTAATGGGGACTGGGATGGGGATGCCATCTATCTCTATCTATGCACGTGAGCTCATTGTTGACTACGGTGTCAAAAAATTAATTCGCGTAGGAACTGCCGGTTCTTTGAATAAGAATGTTCACGTTCGTGAGTTAGTTCTAGCACAAGCAGCAGCAACTAACTCTAACATTATTCGTAATGACTGGCCTCAATACGACTTTCCTCAAATTGCAAGTTTCAATCTCTTGGATAAGGCTTATCACATCGCCAAAAATTTTGGTATGACAACACATGTTGGTAATGTTCTATCTTCTGATGTTTTTTACTCAAATTATTTTGAAAAAAATATTGAGCTTGGGAAATGGGGCGTGAAGGCTGTCGAAATGGAAGCAGCAGCACTTTACTACCTTGCAGCCCAACACCAAGTAGATGCTCTGGCTATTATGACTATTTCTGATAGTTTGGTAAATCCAGATGAGGATACAACTGCTGAAGAACGTCAAAATAACTTTACTGACATGATGAAAGTAGGTCTTGAAACTCTTATTGCAGACTAGATTATGAAAAGGATGTCTGTAGCTATCTTTTTTGATTAGCCGAAAGATTATATTATTTCGATAGCTAGAAAAGTTAAAAGTTTTCAAACTACAAGAATACTCTAAAAGTATCTTAAGGAATTTTTCCTTAATGATTAGATAAGTAACTGATAATCTCATGAAACATCTTGAAAATGTGATATAATACTTACAATATTAGAGATAGTGATAAAGAATAGATACTTGATAGGCTTATGAAAAACGGTTTCTTCTTTTTTAAAAATAATGACAATTGAAATGAAGTTATACTAATGTTATAATGATGATGGAAAATGTCTAATTTTAATATTCAGGAGAAATTTATATGAGTTCGCGTACGAAGCGTAAGCAAAAACGGACGAACAATAGATCGTGGGTAATGGTCAACTTTGGATTGACCATTCTATATGCTATTTTGGCAGCGGTCTTATTATTCACTATGTTCAATTATAACTTCCTATCTTTTAGGTTTTTGAACATAATTATTACCTTTGGTTTGTTACTGGTTCTTGCGGTTAGTATCTTCTTTCAGAAAACCAAAAAATCACCACTAGTGACAACGGTTGTATTAGTAATCTTTTCACTATCTTCTTTGGTTGGTATTTTTGGATTTAAACAACTGATTGATATCACTAATCGTATGAATCAGACTGCAGCTTTTTCAGAGGTAGAAATGAGCATTGTGGTTCCGAAGGATAGTGATATCAAAGATGTGAGTCAGATTACTAGCGTTCAGGCACCGATTAAGATTGATAAGAAAAATATCGATACTTTGATGTCAGCTTTAAAGGATGACAAAAAGGTTGATGTCAAAGTCGATGATGTCGCTTCCTATCAAGAAGCTTATGACAATCTTAAGTCTGGAAATTCTCAAGCAATGGTCTTGAGTGGTTCTTATGCTAGCCTATTAGAATCAGTTGATAGTGACTACGCTTCAAATCTAAAAACTATTTATACCTACAAAATTAAAAGGAAGAATAACGGTTCTGCGAAACAGGTGGACTCAAAAGTTTTCAATATTTATATTAGTGGTATTGATACCTATGGTTCTATTTCGACAATATCACGTTCAGACGTTAATATCATTATGACTGTTAATATGAATACGCATAAGATTCTTTTGACAACAACACCTCGTGACGCATATGTTAAGATTCCTGGTGGTGGAGCGAACCAGTATGATAAGCTAACTCATGCAGGTATCTATGGTGTTGAAACATCAGAGCAAACTTTGGAAAATCTTTATGGTATTAATATTGATTATTATGCACGTATCAACTTCACGTCATTCCTTAAATTGATTGACCAACTTGGTGGAGTGACCGTTCATAATGATCAAGCCTTCAAAAGTCTTCATGGGAAGTTTGATTTCCCAGTTGGAGATATTCAAATGAACTCAGAACAAGCACTTGGTTTTGTTCGTGAGCGTTATAGCTTGGATGGTGGTGATAATGATCGTGGTAAAAATCAAGAAAAAGTTATTTCAGCGATTGTTAACAAAATAGCTTCACTTCATTCAGTATCAAACTTTACGTCAATTGTTAACAATCTTCAAGATTCTGTTCAAACTAACATGTCTTTGGATACCATTAATGCCTTGGCTAATACACAACTGGATTCAGGAACTAAATTTACAGTTACATCTCAAGCAGTGACAGGTACAGGCTCAACAGGACAATTGACTTCATATGCTATGCCAAATTCTAGTCTCTACATGATGAAGCTAGATGATTCTAGTGTGGAAAGTGCTGCTCAAGCTATCAAAAATATGATGGAGGAAAAATAAGTGATTGATGTTCACTCACATATTGTTTTTGATGTCGATGATGGTCCTAAAACTTTAGAGGAAAGTTTGGAACTCATTGGAGAAAGTTACGCTCAGGGTGTGCGTACGATTGTTTCTACCTCCCACCGTCGTAAGGGGATGTTTGAAACCCCAGAGGATAAAATCTTTGCAAATTTTTCAAAAGTTAAAGAAAAAGCAGAAGCACTTTATCCAGACTTAACTATTTATTATGGTGGTGAACTTTATTACACCTCAGACATTGTGGAGAAACTTGAAAAGAATCTTATTCCGCGTATGCACAACACGCAATTTGCTTTGATTGAGTTTAGTGCCAGAACATCTTGGAAGGAAATTCATGACGGGCTGAGTAATGTTATACGAGCAGGGGTAACACCGATTGTTGCTCACATTGAACGCTATGACGCCCTCGAAGAAAACGCTGATCGAGTTCGTGAAATTATCAATATGGGTTGCTACACACAAGTTAATAGCTCTCATGTCTTAAAAACAAAGCTATTTGGCGATAAAGAAAAAGTGAGAAAGAAACGTGTACGCTTTTTCTTGGAAAATAATTTAGTTCATATTGTTGCTAGTGATATGCATAATCTTGGTCCAAGACCACCATTTATGAAGGATGCATATGCTATTATTAAAAAAACATATGGGACTAGACGCGCACGTAATCTCTTTATCGATAACCCCCAAACACTACTTGAAAATCAATACATATAGGAGAAACTATGACTCAGGAAAACACGAAACGTGTTGAAATCGATGTGCTTGCACTATTACATAAACTTTGGAGTAAAAAGGTGTTCATCCTTTTCACGGCCTTTTATGTAGCTGTCTTTGCTTTCTTGGGAACTTACTTCCTAATTCAGCCTACATATACGTCATCTACACGCATATATGTGGCTAATCAAACCAATGACAGTAAAAATATTTCAGCTCAAGATTTGCAGGCTGGTACATTTTTGACAAAAGACTATAAAGAAATTATTACATCTAATGATGTCTTATCTGAAGTTATCAAGGATGAAAAATTGAAGATGACTGAAGCTGAGCTTGCTAAAAAGATTTCGGTTAATATCCCTACTGATACACGTCTTATTTCGATTTCTGTAAGTGCTAAAACAGGTCAAGACGCTCAACTCCTTGCTAATAAGGTACGTGAAGTTGCTTCAGAAAAAATCAAGAACGTGACAAAAGTTGAAGATGTTACAACACTTGAAGACGCTAAATTACCGGAATCACCATCTTCACCAAACATTAAACGTAATGTACTTATTGGAGCAGTGTTTGGGGTATTCCTTGCAGTGGTTGGTGTATTAGGTCGTGAAATCTTAGATGATCGCATTCGCCGTCCAGAGGATATTGAAGAGACTCTTGGAATGACACTTCTTGGAATTGTCCCTGATACAGATAAAATTTAAGGAGAAGAAATGCCTCTATTAAAGTTAGTAAAATCTAAAGTACAGTTTGCCAAACAAACAGAAGAATATTACAATGCCATTCGCACAAATATTCAATTTTCTGGTGCTCAGATGAAAGTGATTTCTATTAGCTCTGTTGAAGCTGGTGAAGGAAAATCAACGACATCTGTTAACTTAGCGATTTCATTTGCTAGTGTTGGGCTTCGAACACTTTTCATTGATGCAGATACTCGTAACTCTGTTTTGTCAGGGACCTTTAAATCAAATGCGCCGTATAAAGGTCTTTCAAATTTTCTTTCAGGAAATGCTGATTTAAATGAAACAATTTGTCAAACTAATATTTCCGGTTTGGATGTCATTGCATCTGGCCCTGTTCCACCTAATCCAACAAGTCTTTTGCAAAATGATAATTTTAGACATTTGATGGATGTTGCTCGCAGTCGTTATGATTACGTCATCATCGATACGCCACCAATTGGTTTGGTAATTGATGCCGCTATTATTGCCCATCAGGCTGACGCAAGTATCTTAGTTACAGCAGCTGGAAAAATTAAACGTCGCTTTGTAGCCAAAGCTGTTGAACAATTGGAACAAAGTAGTCCTCAATTTTTAGGTGTCGTTCTTAATAAAGTTGATATGACAGTTGATAAATATGGGTCATACGGTTCGTACGGTTCGTATGGATCATATGGTGAGTACGGAAAAAAAGAAAAACAAAAAGAAAGTCATTCAAGAGCACATCGTCGTAGAAAAGGATAGCGTTAATGGTGATAATGCGGC
Source organism: Streptococcus sp. 1004_SSPC (assembly GCF_001069025.1). Taxonomy (NCBI): domain Bacteria; kingdom Bacillati; phylum Bacillota; class Bacilli; order Lactobacillales; family Streptococcaceae; genus Streptococcus; species Streptococcus sp. 1004_SSPC. The sequence continues at coordinate 39,101 of NZ_JWGQ01000110.1, forward strand.
TCCTTATGCATTAATATTTAAAGAGGAGTTAAGAGTGAAAGAAAAACAAGAAATTCGTCGCATTGAAATTGGAGTTGTACAGTTAGTTGTGGTTGTGTTTGCAGCCTGGTTAGCTAGTAAATTACCTTACACTGAGATAACCAAAGGAAGTATGGTCATTCTAGGCGTGGTCCATGTTGTCACATACTATATCAGTAGTTATTATGAAAATCTTAAATATAGGGGCTATTTAGATGAGCTTATTGCAACTGTTAAGTATGGTTTTATATTTGCTCTAGTTGTAACCTTCCTATCATTTTTTGCAGATGGTGATTTTTCGATTTCACGACGAGGTCTTCTATACGTCACTCTAATCACATGTACTTTGTTATATCTGACAAATACTCTTCTAAGGTACTTCCGCTCATCCATTTATACGCGCCGTAAAGGAAATAAAAATATCCTCTTAATTTCTGATCAAGCACGTCTGGAAGATGTTTTGATTCGTATGAAAGACAATATGGATGGTAGGATTACTGCGGTCTGTGTTTTGGATAATCCTTATTTTACAAGTCCTTTTATTAAGAGTGTGAAACCTGAAAATCTTGTTGAATATGCTACACACTCGGTTGTTGACCAAGTGCTAATTAATCTACCTAGTGAACAGTACAAAATTTGGGACTATGCCTCGCCTTTTGAGCTTATGGGAATTCCAGTATCCATTAATTTAAATTCCCTTGAATTTATGAGTCAAGGTAAAAAACGTATCCAACAGTTGGGTCCTTTTAATGTTGTTACATTTTCAACGCAGTTTTATAGTTACGGTGATATCGTAGCTAAACGTTTTCTTGATATCTGTGGGGCCTTATTTGGTTTGCTCCTATGTGGTTTAGTCGGAATCTTTCTTTACCCTCTTATCCGTAGGGATGGTGGACCAGCAATTTTTGTTCAAGATCGCGTAGGTGAAAATGGACGTATCTTCAAGTTTTATAAATTCCGTTCGATGCGTGTAGATGCCGAAGAAATTAAGAAGAATTTGATGTCTCAAAATAAGATGTCTGGTGGTATGTTTAAGATGGATAATGATCCACGGATTACCAAGATTGGACATTTTATTCGTAAAACGAGTCTTGATGAACTTCCACAATTTTGGAATGTTCTAAAAGGTGATATGAGTTTAGTTGGAACACGCCCTCCAACATTGGACGAATACGAATCGTATACGCCAGAACAAAAACGTCGGTTAAGCTTTAGACCAGGAATCACTGGTCTTTGGCAAGTAAGTGGTCGTAGTGAAATTACTGATTTTGATGAAGTTGTCAAACTAGATGTTGCTTATATGGACGATTGGACAATCTGGCGTGATATAAGAATCTTATTAAAGACAATTAAAGTAGTAGTAAAGAAGGATGGAGCAAAGTGATAGCTTTCTCCATTTCTTTTGATGGTGATTAAATGACAAAAACAGTTTATATCGTTGGTTCTAAGGGAATTCCAGCAAAATATGGGGGATTTGAAACCTTTGTTGAGAAGTTAACAGAGTTCCAACAAGATAAAGATATTCAGTATTATGTAGCTTGTATGCGTGAAAACTCTGCTAAATCAGGTATTACAGCAGACACTTTCGAACATAACGGTGCTAAATGCTACAATATCGACGTCCCAAATATCGGGCCTGCACGTGCCATCGCTTATGACATCGCAGCTCTCAATAAGGCCATTGAAATTGCCAAGGAAAATAAAGACCAAGCACCAATCTTTTATGTTTTGGCCTGCCGAATTGGTCCATTTATCTCAAGTATTAAAAAGAAAATCAGGGATATCGGTGGTACCCTTATGGTTAACCCGGACGGTCATGAATGGCTTCGTGCTAAATGGAGTCTTCCTGTCCGTAAATATTGGAAGATTTCAGAACAACTTATGGTTAAGCATGCAGACCTTCTGATTTGTGATAGTAAAAACATTGAATCATATATTCAGAAGGATTATGCCAAGTATCGTCCTCAAACAACCTACATTGCCTATGGAACAGATACTACTAAATCTCGATTGACTAAAGTTGATGATAAGGTACGCACATGGTATTTTGAAAAGGGTGTCATTGAAAACAATTATTACCTTGTTGTAGGACGTTTTGTGCCTGAAAATAACTATGAGGCTATGATTCGTGGCTTTATGGCATCTAACTCTGACAAGGACTTTGTTCTCATTACCAATGTTGAAGAAAATAAATTCTACGACAAGTTGCGACAGGAAACAGGTTTTGACAAGGACCCTCGTGTTAAGTTTGTCGGGACTGTCTATGATCAAGAATTGCTCAAATACATTCGTGAGAATGCCTTCGCTTACTTCCATGGTCATGAAGTAGGTGGTACCAATCCGTCCCTTCTTGAGGCTCTTGAGTCTACTAAGCTCAATCTTTTGTTGGATGTTGGCTTTAACCGTGAAGTCGGTGAAGATGGTGCTCTCTATTGGAAGAAAGATCAATTAGCAAGTGTCATTGATCAAGCTGAGCAATTGGATGAACAAGCTATAGAAGATCTCAATCAAAAATCAAGTAAACGTATCTCTGAAGCCTTTACTTGGGAAAAAATTGTTGCAGATTACGAAAAAGTATTTAAAGGATAGAAATGCAGAAAATTTTATATCTCCACGCTGGTGCTGAAATGTATGGCGCTGATAAGGTTTTGTTGGAGCTTATTAAAGGTTTGAATAAAGACGAATTTGAAGCACACGTTATCTTACCCAATGATGGTGTCCTAGCCGGTGCATTGGAGAGTGTTGGTGCTAAAGTTAAAGTTATCGATTATCCAATCTTGCGTCGTAAATATTTTAATCCTAAGGGGATTCTTGAGTATTTTGGCTCATATAATCGTTATTCAAAGAAAATCGCCGAATATGCTAAGGAAAATGGAATTACTCTCCTTCACAACAATACTACTGCAGTACTTGAGGGGATTTATCTCAAACGTAAATTGAAACTTCCTTTAATTTGGCATGTGCATGAAATTATTGTGAAACCAAAAGCAATCTCAGATTTCATCAACTTTTTGATGGGACGTTATGCTGATACGATTGTGACGGTATCAAATGCTGTAGCTAACCACGTCAAGCAGTCTCGCTTTGTAAAAAATAACCAAGTTCAAGTTATCTATAATGGCGTTGACAATACCGTTTATCATGAAATGGATGCCAAGGCCGTCCGTGATCAGTTTGGCATCGCACAAGATTCGCTTGTCATTGGTATGGTTGGTCGAGTTAATGCCTGGAAAGGGCAAGGCGACTTTTTAGAAGCAGTGACTCCAATTTTGAAGGCTAATCCAAAAGCAGTTGCCTTTTTGGCTGGTAGTGCATTTGAGGGTGAAGAGTGGCGTGTTGATGAGTTGGAAAAAGCTATATCAGACTTACCAGTAGCTAGACAAATCAAGCGTATCGACTATTATAGTAAGACGACAGAACTCTATAATATGTTTGATATCTTTGTCTTGCCAAGTACTAATCCAGATCCTCTACCAACTGTAGTTCTCGAATCAATGGCTTGTGGCAAACCTGTAGTCGGCTACCGTCATGGTGGTGTCTGTGAAATGGTTAAGGAGGGGGTAAACGGTCTCCTAGCCACTCCAAATCAGCCTGCAGAATTATCGAAGGCCATTCAAGAATTAGTTGAGAAGACTGAGAAGAGAGAGCAATTTGGCAAGGCATCGGTCAAACGTCAAAAAGAACTTTTCTCATTACAAAGTTATATTCGTAATTTCTCAGAGCTATATAAGAAATACTAAGATGAATATTGAAAAAATTAAGAATAAATTAAAACCAATTGTTTATCCAATTATTAACTTTATTCCTAGAAGAAGACTTAAGAATAAAAACTTTACTATCATTTGTGATAATTGTTGGGCTGGAAAAGTCTATCAGGAATTGGGCTTACCTTATCAAACGCCATTTATAGGGATGTTTGTTTTCTCTCCTGATTACATCAAGATGCTCAAGAATTTAAAACACTATTTGAGTGGAAATATCCCCTTGAAATTTGTTAAGGAATCTAAATACATTAAAGACTTTGATAATGCTTATCCACTTGCCCTTTTAGACGATATCGAATTACATTTCTTACATTATGCAGATGAGAAAGAAGCAACTCAAAAATGGAACCGTCGTTTAGAAAGAATTCATTGGGATAATTTGTATTTCAAGTTCAATGATAATGATGCTTGTACTTATGAATTGATGAAAGAGTTCGAAGAGCTTCCATACAAGAGTAAAGTCATCTTCTCTTCTAAGAATTATAGTGATTTACCTTCCCTAGTTCATTTCAAATCAGCTGAAAAGCAAGGACATGTTGGCATCGACTTGAAAACGTATCATCGCTATTTTAATGTTGTTACCTGGTTGAATAAGGGCGGAGAGGATTTAAGTAAATGAAAAAGATAAGACTCATTATTCCATATTTTGGAAAACTTCCAAAGTTTTTCCCTTATTTTTTGTTGACCGCTAAACGTAATCAAAAGATTGATTTCTTAATTTATACTGATCAAAATGTTGACCAATTTGAAGTTTTAAACGCTGATAATATTGAATTTAAGACTCTTTCGTTTGATGATTTAAGAAAAAAAGTACAGTCTAAATTTGATTTTGAAATTTCTCTCAAAACTCCGTATAAATTATGTGACTATAGGGCTGCCTACGGGCTTATTTTTGAAGAAGAATTAAAAGAGTATGATTACTGGGGATTTTGTGATACAGATGTCTTACTTGGTGATATTTATCAATTTCTGGAAAAGCATAGCTTTTTTGAGAATGATTATGCTCGATATGGTCTTTTTGGTCACCTCCAAATATTTAAAAATTCACAAGAAGTTAATCATGTATTCATGTCTGGTAGAGGTTTAAACTATCGATTAGATTATCATAATGTCTTCACTAATGAGCAAACTTTTATTTTTGATGAAGCAGATGGTATCCAAAAGATTTTTGAAAAAAGTAATTTCAAACAACTGCAAGATAAATTCTTTCATGATATCGATATTAGTCATTTCTCATTTCGAGAATATGGTGAAAATGAACCTAAACGCTATTATTTTTGGTCAGAAAAGAATGGACTTGAGAGTATTGAAATTAAAGAGAATAAGCTAGTCGTTAAACATCCATTATATGTACATTTCCAAAAAAGGACGATTGAATGTCCAGAGTTTGAGGTTGTCGATTCATTTTATGTTATACCTAACCGACTAGTCGTTGGAGATAAAATTTCTATACAAGAGATTGAAAAAGTAACAAATAATAGATTTTATTGGGAATATGTTAAGTCAACATTTTTAAAGAAGTTTAAGAGAGAAAAATGGACATTAGGTTTTATTCGACATAAGTTAAGGATGAAGAGTAAATGAATAATATAGATTTGAGCATTATTATTCCAGTATATAATGTTGAAAATTATTTAAGAAGGGGTCTAGATTCAATACTTTTGCAACCGTCATCAATCACATATGAAATTCTGCTAATTAATGATGGTTCAAGTGATAAAAGTGGTGCGATTTGTGATGAGTACCAAAGTAATTTTTCAAATGTTTTTGTTAGTCACATCGAAAATAACGGAGTGGCAGAAGCTAGGAATTTAGGTATTTCTTTATCAAAGGGAAATTATTTATATTTTATGGATCCGGATGATTTTTTGTCAGATAATTTCTTTGATAAGATTTCTTCTAATTTAAAACAAAAATGGGATGTTCTTTGTTTTGGCTACAATGAAATTAAAGAAAATAAGAATACTGTATTGTCTTGTCGCCCTCATTTTTATACACATTGTGGTCTTCTTAGAAAGAATGAATTTAGAAATGAATTTATAGAATTATTCAAAACTGATATGATGTATAATGTTTGGTCAAGAATCTATAACAAGACATTTATTTTAAAGCATGATATTAGGTTTCCTAATAAACAAATAGGAGAAGATACTTTATTCAATTTTCAAGTTTATCGACATTTAAATACTATTCTATTTATTGATTCGACACTCTATAATTATATTGCTGGTAGAAGTGGTTCAGCATTAACCAGTTTTCATCCTAGGAGAATTGAAATTCAATTAGATGAACTTCAAGAATTACATAAATTGCTTGAACAGTTCCAATTAGAAGATGCCACATTAATTCAAGAAATTAAGACGAAAATCATTGTAAGCGCAACCTTTCAAATTTCTAATTTAAATATGAGAAGGAAAGATAAGATAGAATTACTGCGATCTATAATTGCTAATAAAGCTTTTTACGATATTTTTTCAGGAAATAGGAATCAAATTATTGGGTCTTATAAGACGTTATTAAGGCGGCAAGATATTTCCTCCTTTCTTCGGAGACTATGTATTGATCTTCTTGCAAGAAAAAAATTTAGTACTGTCATATTTGTTGAAAAATTAAAAATGAATCCAATCTTACGTAAAATTGCTTTTAAATAGGTGTAGTTATTTTATTAAGAGTAAAAAGGTATTATGTTAAAAATTAAGTTTGAGAACCTTTTGGTTATCCTAGTGTTGACCCTAATTGTTGGGTACGATACTCTTATGACAACAATGTTAAACAGAACGATACCAAATCTCCCGGTTATTTTATTAATCTGTTTTTCATTATTATTATGTTTTAGATTTTTATATATAAAAAAATTCACTTTCTTTTATATCTTAACTTCTATTTTATTACTAGCAACAAGCTCTGTCGTATTTATGAGTACAGGGGGGACTAATTTCTTACTTTATTCATTGTTAATTTTATTATTATATGATGCAGATATCGATGTTATATTAAAAACATACGTTATTGTATCAGGAGCGATAGTATTAGGAGTTTTCGTACTTTCAATTCTGGGAGTTATTCCAAATTTACAGTTTGCTCAGGTCCGTTCGTCAGTTTTAGTGATTAGAAATTCCTTTGGTTTCATTTATCCAACTGACTTTGCATCTCACTGCTTTTATTTATTTATTGCTTGGGGATATATACTACGTAAGAGACTCATCGTATTACGAACTTTGGTAGGTCTTAGTTTGTCATTTTTCATTATCAAATTTTGTGACGCTAGGCTAAATGCTCTTTCTGTACTTTTAGCAACTGTCATTTTTATTCTAATGTATGTGACTAAAGAAAGAAAATTTAAAATTTATGGAATCCTACCTTATTCTGCAGCTATTTTTTCTTCCATAATGTTTTATTTGACATATTTCTTTACCTGGTCTTCTTCTCTATTTGTAAGTTTGAACAACTTATTCAGTATGAGGTTGTTTTTAGGAAAAAACGCAATAGATACCTATGACATACATTTATTTGGAACAACTGGAGTTAAGTTTATTGGATATGGTGGTACCACAGAGTCAGTATACAGTTATAATTATGTAGATTCCTCTTATATTCAAATGTTATTCTATTACGGAGTTGTTCCTGTTGTATTACTGGTATTGATTTATGTTATTGCATCAAAAAGGATTTATAAACAAGGTATGTTTTTATTCTTGGCCTTATTATCGCTTATTACAGTGAATTGTATGATTGAAGCTTTTTGGGTAAGACCAGGATATAATATCTTTATGTTTGCATTATTTGCAAGTCTTTTGCCAAATCAATACAAAACGAAAGATAGAATTGAATTATCATGAAAGTTCTTAAAAACTACGCCTACAATCTTTCCTACCAGTTACTGGTTATTGTTTTACCGATCATTACGACACCTTATGTTACTCGTATTTTCAGTTCAAAGGATTTAGGTACTTATGGTTACTTTAATTCGATTGTGACCTACTTTATTCTCCTGGCGACTTTAGGTGTTGCCAATTATGGGACCAAGGAGATTTCAGCACATCGTAAGGATATTCGCAAAAATTTCTGGGGTATTTATACTCTTCAATTGATAGCTACTATTTTGTCTCTTGCCTTGTATACGCTTTTGTGTTTATTCTTTCCTGGCATGCAAAATATGGTGGCTTATATCTTAGGACTAAGTTTGATATCAAAAGGAATGGATATTTCTTGGTTATTCCAAGGCTTGGAGGATTTTCGTCGTATTACCGCAAGGAATACAACGGTGAAGGTCTTAGGTGTTATTTCCATCTTCCTATTTGTGAAAACACCTGGTGATTTGTATCTTTATGTTTTCCTTTTGACCTTCTTCGAATTGCTAGGCCAATTGAGTATGTGGTTACCAGCCAGATCTTATATTGGTGATCCTCATTTTGATTTGTCTTACGCTAGGATACATCTCAAGCCTGTTATCTTGCTTTTTCTTCCGCAGGTTGCCATTTCATTATACGTGACTTTGGATCGTACGATGCTAGGTGCCTTATCATCTACCAATGATGTCGGTATTTATGATCAAGCATTGAAGATTATCAATATCCTTTTAACTCTAGTGACTTCTTTAGGAAGTGTTATGCTTCCTAGGGTATCTGGTCTACTATCTAGTGGTGATTATAAGGCAGTTAACAAGATGCATGAACTTTCTTTCTTGATTTATAATCTGGTAATTTTCCCGATTATAGCAGGTCTCTTGATTGTCAATAAGGACTTTGTGAGTTTCTTCCTAGGGAAAGATTTTCAAGAGGCTTATCTTGCTATTGCCATCATGGTCTTTAGGATGTTCTTCATCGGATGGACAAATATTATGGGGATTCAGATTTTGATTCCACACAATAAACATCGTGAGTTTATGCTCTCTACGACTATTCCGGCAGTTGTTAGTGTCGGACTTAATCTCTTGTTAATTCCTCCATTTGGTTTTGTCGGAGCCTCTATTGTTTCAGTTTTAACAGAGGCTTTGGTATGGGTTATCCAACTGAAATTTTCAAGGGGATTCATGAAAGATGTGTCTATCCTTCCAGCTATGTCTAAAATCATTTTAGCATCAGTTGTCATGTATCTTGGGCTCTTTGTCTTTAAGATGTTTGTCCAATTTAAACCTATGGCAAATGTAGCAGTAGATGGCTTTGTGGGAGCTATTATTTATGTCATTTTAATTTTTGTCTTGCGTGTCGTTGATATGAAAGACTTGAAGCAACAGTTAATGAAAAACTAAGGAGAAGAATATGTACGATTATCTTATCGTTGGTGCTGGTTTGTCTGGAGCAATCTTCGCATACGAAGCTACAAAACGTGGTAAAAAAGTAAAAGTGATTGACAAACGTGATCACATCGGTGGAAATATCTACTGTGAGGAGGTTGAAGGCATCAATGTTCACAAGTATGGTGCCCACATTTTCCATACGTCTAATAAAAAAGTATGGGACTATGTCAACCAATTCGCTGAGTTTAACAACTATATCAACTCACCGGTGGCTAACTACAAGGGGAGCCTCTACAATCTTCCCTTCAACATGAATACCTTCTACGCTATGTGGGGGACCAAGACTCCACAAGAAGTCAAGGACAAGATTGCGGAGCAAACAGCCGACATGAAGGATGTTGATCCTAAAAACTTGGAAGAACAAGCAATCAAGTTGATTGGTCCGGATATCTATGAAAAGTTGATCAAAGGATATACGGAAAAACAATGGGGACGTTCTGCAACAGATCTTCCACCATTTATCATCAAACGTCTTCCAGTCCGCTTGACCTTTGATAACAACTACTTTAATGACCGTTACCAAGGTATTCCAATCGGTGGTTACAATGTTATCATTGAAAACATGCTTGGCGATGTAGAAGTAGAGCTTGGAGTTGACTTCTTTGCCAATCGTGAAGAGCTTGAAGCATCAGCGGAAAAAGTTGTCTTTACAGGGATGATTGACCAGTACTTTGACTACAAGCATGGGGAGTTGGAGTACCGCAGCCTGCGTTTTGAACACGAAATCTTGGATGAGGAAAATCATCAAGGTAATGCTGTAGTCAACTACACAGAGCGTAAGATTCCTTATACTCGTATCATTGAGCATAAGCACTTTGAGTATGGAACCCAACCAAAGACTGTCATCACGCGCGAATACCCAGCTGATTGGAAACGTGGGGATGAGCCATACTACCCAATCAATGATGAAAAGAACAATGCCATGTTTGCTAAGTATCAAGAAGAAGCTGAGAAAAATGACAAGGTTATCTTCTGTGGACGTCTTGCAGATTATAAATACTACGACATGCACGTGGTCATTGAGCGTGCCTTGGAAGTCGTTGAGAAAGAATTTACTAAATGACACAAGAAAAGATTGATATCGTTGTTCCCTGGGTCGATGGTAGTGATCCAGAGTTTATCCGTGAGAAACAAGCTGTGACTGGTCATTTTGCTGATTTGGGCGAAGAGATTGATGGAGAGCAACGTTATCGTGATTATGGTATTTTTAATTACTGGTTTCGAATGATTGAAAAACATGCTCCTTGGGTAAATAATGTCTATTTGATTACCAATGGGCAAAAGCCAGACTGGTTGAATTTGGAACATCCAAAACTCAAATTTGTTACTCATAGGGAATTTGTGCCTAAAGAATACCTACCGACCTATAATTCAGCAGCTATTGAGCTTAATCTTCATCGTATTGAAGGGTTGTCGGAGAACTACTTGTATTTCAATGATGATATGTACTTAATAAGGGATAGCCAGCCTTCGGATTTTTATAAAAATGGTCAGCCTAAGCTTTTAGCTGTTTATGATGCCTTAGTTCCTTGGTCACCATTTACTAATACTTATCACAATAATGTTGAATTAATATATCGCCATTTTCCTAATAAGAAGGCCCTAAAGTCTTCGCCCTGGAAATTTTTTAACTACCGCTATGGGCATTTAGTTATTAAAAACTTGCTACTTTTGCCATGGGGGCCAACAGGCTATGTGAACCAGCATTTACCTGTTCCTATGAAAAAGAGTACCTTGGCGCATTTATGGGAAATTGAAGCAGAAACGTTAGATAAAACGTCACGAAATAAAATTAGAGACTATGGAGTGGATGTTAATCAATACATCTGTCAGCATTGGCAAATTGAAAGTAATCAGTTTTATCCTGTATCAAAGAATTTTGGAGAGTCGATAGGTGTAAATCAAGTTGATAGGTTAGAGAGTATCTTTAAAGATAAACATAAAAAGCTACTTTGTGTGAATGACGATGTTGACTTTAAAGAGGAGAATATCATTCGTTTTAAGGAAATCTTGAAAGAGCGCTATCCTGAGAAATCAGCTTTTGAAAAATGAGAAATAAGAGATGAAATACTATTTAAAAGAAGAATTTTTACACGATAACAATGTTAAAAATGCAGGTAATAAGGCACGGAATGATGTTGAAGAAATTGTAAAGAGAGAAGGGTATCAGGCCTTGGTTCTTTCGGTTGATAATTGGTACAATATGAGTATAATAAAGGCTCAAATACATAAGGCTAAATCATTCAGCCAGTCTTTAAATCGTTTGAATAAAGGGGATGAACTTCTAATTCAATTTCCAATGCTTCATCATAGTTTTTTCACTACTTTACTTGTTAAAAAAGCAAGAAAAAGAGGTGTGAAAATTCAGTTTATCATCCATGATTTGGATGCACTTCGTTTTATGAATAGTCAAGCTGCTCGATTAAAACATAGAATTCGAATGAGAATCCAGGAATCAGGTCTTTTAGGTGTAGCTGATGGTATCATTGCCCACAATCCAATTATGAAATCTGTTTTGGTGGATAAAGGGGTCGATGCAGATAAGATTATTAGCCTTGGCATTTTCGACTATTTGATTCCAAATTTCCAAGATAAGACGGGGCTTACTAAGAATCAACCAATTATTGTAGCTGGTAATTTGGCTCAGGAAAAAGCTGGTTATCTTTACTCCATTCCTGAAGAACCTGCTTACAACCTTTATGGTGTTGGTTTCGACGAGAGCAGAGCTCTTACGAATGAGACTTACTTTGGGTCATTCCTACCTGACGAGCTACCATCAGCTCTTGAGGGTGGTTTTGGGCTTGTCTGGGATGGTGATAGCGCTGAGACATGTAGTGGTGTATTTGGTGAGTACCTACGCTATAACAACTCTCACAAGGCGTCACTATACTTGGCCTCAGGTTTTCCGCTTGTGGTTTGGAAACAGTCTGCCTTGTCTCACTTTGTTCTTGAGAACGGCTGTGGGATTGCAGTAGAGTCGCTTCATGATTTGAAGACGACAATCGACAATCTTTCAGATACTAACTATCAAGATTTGGTTGAAAATGCTAAGTGTGTTGGTAAAGGCATCCGTGATGGTCACTATCTGATTACAGCATTAAACAATTTGAAATAAGAAAATCCTCATGTTTGTGAGGATTTTTTGTATTATTTAGAGATTTCAAATTGGTATTGGGTTCCTGGAACTGTTCCATTTGAAAAGATTGCTTCAATATAGTCCTTATAAGTGATTGACTTGGATTTACCTGCTTTTACGAGCTCTTGATCACGCCATATATATGGATCAGTAGCATTGCTGTCACGCTTGGCGAGATAGAGGTACTCAATATAGGTTCTGTCATCAACAAAGGCGCCAACAACCTTTTCTTTACCATTGTCAGATCGGGTGTACATGCGAGTCGTTCCACCACCATCAAGTAAGAAAGCTAGGCGAATATTTGAGTAGCCTAAATTTTTCAAAAGATTATAAATATCTTCGTGATTTAATCCTTTATTGAGAGAAGTGTGGCCGTAGGTTTGGATAATACGGATAATACCATCATAGGTCTCGACGTAAATAGAACGGGCATTCGGTTGGTCAGGATCACCTTTTTCCCAATTTTTATCTAGCTTTTTATCCTTAACGATAATTCCGAAGGCACCTGTATCCCAACCGTTACTTCCCATGTGTGTGAACATTTGTGCCGTGTCTATATTAGGATAGGTCCCAGCAGTTATATTATTTTGATCATCCCCATAAAGAAGGCCAGTTTTGCCAAGTTTGATTTCTTTTTGAGCGAAAGGACGATCTAGACCCTCATAAGACCAAAAACCTGAGTTAATCAGAGCAAGAGCTTCTCTACGATTAGCCTCGTACTTAATACTTTGCTCTGTGAGTTCAGGATTATTATCTTCGGTTCTCCCTTTTTGAAGGACATACTTTCCGTCTTTTTTGAAAGATAGAATTTGCATATCTACATTCTTAATACTGCCTTTTTCAAGTAGGACTGACTGGTCGAGGAGCTCCTTATTTTCTATGTTAAAGGTCAATCCATCCTTGTCTGATGGCATGGAAAGCTTTTTAATATCTCGATTGTTGAAATAGATGGTGAGGTAGAGCAGTCCACCAACTATAGCACCTATCATTAGAAGATAAAATAGCATTCTTAAAAATTTTTTTAATTTCATACTATCATTATAAACAATCTAGGCTGGCAACACAATCTTAAGAACATTAAATATCCAAGAATAGTATCAGTTTTCCTATCATGATACTGGTAAGCGTTTTCTAAAAAGGTTATAATAAGAGTAAGTTAGTCAAGGAGGTACTTTATGTCTATTAAGGTGATTGCATCAGATAGGGATGGGACATTTTTAGAGGATAAAGGAAGCTATGATAAGGAGCGTTTTAATCATATTTGAGATGCTATGGCTGCGCGTGATATGCACTTTGTCGTTGCATCAGCTAATAGTATGAGTAGTCTTAAACCCATGTTTGCAGAGACTTTTGACCGCCTGCATTTTGTAGCTGAAAATGGTGGACAGGTGGTTAGCTATGGTCAGCTCTTATGTCAGGAGTTTATGGCATCAAATGATGTTGAAAACCTGCTAAGCTATTTCAATTATAATTTGTTAGATAGACCAACTATATTTAATGGTGCTCAAGGCTACTATATGTTAAAAGGGTCTAGGGTTAATTTTGAGAAGATAACAGAAGAAGAGCAAAAAGCCCTAGAAGCTGCCATTCAGCGTTTGAACGGGCTGGAGGAGTTAGATGATGATTTCATCAAAATTACAATGTTACTGAGTCCTGAAGAAGCTAATCGTGTTTCAGAGGCTTTTAATCGTGATTTCGATGGTAATCTTGTCGATGTTCCAAGCGGTTTTGATGCCATTGATTTCATTCAAAAAGGAGTTCACACTTAAGATTGGATTTGTTTGAGGCAAATGTTATGGCCTTTGGTGATGGTGATAATGATATTGAGCTCCTGCGTATGTCTAGTCATTCTTATGCGATGGAAAATGCCAGCCCTGCTCTTTTGCAAGTGGCAGACCAAATAGCACCGCACCATAAGGATCAAGGGGTATTGACTATCTTAGAAGATTATTTAGGTTATCGTAAAAAAGGGTGGTAAAGTAATGAAGTTATATTTAATGAGACATGGTGAGACATTATTTAATACACAAAAGCGTGTTCAGGGATGGTGTGACTCTCCTCTAACTGAAAATGGAATCTGTCAGGCAGAACAAGCTAAGCAGTACTTTGCGAAGAAAGGTATTTCTTTTGATGCTGTCTATTCATCTACGCAAGAGAGAGCAACTGACACGGCAAAGATTGTGGCGCCTGAGTACACTGTAACCCAGCTCAAGGGAATTAAAGAAATGAATTTTGGGTCTTTTGAAGCTCAACCAGAGCATCTCCTACCCAAACATCGTCCAGGTTTACGATCTTTTGAAGATCTCTTGGTCCCATACGGTGGCGAAGATATTCGCAAGGTTGGACAGAGGGTTTTAAAGACTGTCATAGAGAAAGCAGAAAAACATATTAAGGAGGGTGCTGAGAATCTTCTATTTGTTAGTCATGGAGCGGCTTTATGGGGGTTAATCATTTTCATGGACTTGGCCTTTCCTGAAGGAGTGGGCTTTGGAAATTGTAATGTTTGTGTTTATGATTATAACCAAGGTCAATTGGAGCTTCTTCAGGTGATTGACCCGATTTCTGGTTTAGAGGTGACATTATGAAAGAATTTTATTTAATGAGACATGGACAAACACGATTTAATGTTCAACATAGACTTCAAGGGGTTTGCGATGCTCCTTTGACGGAAGTCGGGATTGAACAGGCTAAAAAGGCTGGTCAGTATCTAGCCAAGCAAGAGACAATTTTTGATCATGTCTTTACGTCAACCTCTGAGAGAGCTAGCGATACTCTAGAAATTGTGACAGGACGAACAGATTATGAAAGACTTAAAGGTCTTAGAGGACAGGATTTTGGATCTTTTGAGGGGCAACCAGAATATCTTACCCCTAAAGCCTTACCTGATGGACAAGGCTTTGGTGATTTCTTTGTTCAATTTGGTGGTGAAAGTACAACTCAAGTCCGGGATCGTATGGAGTTGACTGTTAGAGCTATCATGGAGAGTGTGGCCGAGGGCTCTAAGTCCTTGCTTGTTAGTCATGGTCCATCTATTTTGCAGTTCTGTAGGCGTGTTTTAGATCCTGCTCCAGATATGCATGGCCTTAAAAATTGTTCTATCTTACATTTTACCTATGATCAAGGTCAATTTGAATTGGTTTCAATTTATAACCCTGTGGAAGAAGAGTATATCTACGGAGGAGAAGAATGACAAGATTCTATTTAATGCGACATGGACAAACACTTTTTAACACACTTAATCGGATTCAAGGTTGGTGTGATTCCCCTTTGACTGAAATAGGTAGAGACCAAGCTCGTCAGGTGCGTGCTTATTTTGAAAAACATGATATGACTTTTGATCAATATTATTGTACGACAACTGAAAGAGCTTCTGATACCGTTGAATTGGCTACTGGGCGTACTGATTATCATCGTATCAAGGGGCTTAAAGAAATGCATTTTGGTATCTTTGAGGGTCAGCCAGAGTATCTTCATCCTAAAACTCAAATTCAGGGCCATTTCGGTGACCATTATGCTAAGTTTGGAGGGGAAAGTCAAGCCCAGTTTGTAGAACGAGTTGTAAATGGTGCAAGGGAGATAGTAGATAAACATCCAGGCCAGTCCATTTTGGCTGTCAGTCACGCAGGAGCCTTGATGACTTTTCTTCATGCTGTGGAGCCAGAGCGTGCTTTTCAGTCTTGTCCAGGCAATTGTGCCATCTTGGTCTTTGATTACGATGGATCGGACTTTCACTTTGTCAAACTAATAGATCCTTTAACTGATCAAGAATTCATGGAGTTTTAGTTTCTTTCTTTAAAAAAAGATAGTAAGAACCCCTTTTTTAGTGTATAATGGAAGGGTATTTTAAATTTGGGAGTGCCTATGAAGTTTACAAAAAATCAGTTCATTTGGATGGCTGTGCTGTTTTTCAGCTGTTTCTTGATATATACCTATTGGGAAACAGTTGTTTCGATTTGTAACACGATATTTGTCGCCAGTCAGCCCTTCTTAGTTGGAGCGGGAATTGCCTTTGTGGTCAATATCCTGATGTCTTTTTATGAAAAAATACTGGTCAAGTTTATACCATTTGGTTTTATCACTAAAATTAAACGTCCCGTTTCCCTGCTCTTGGCTTTTGCGACCATCGGTTTGGTCTTTACTTGGGTAGTATTCACTGTCCTTCCTGATTTGATTGACAGTATCAATACCTTGATTAGTCAAGATCGCTCGGCTATTAATAATTTGATTAATTGGTTACTTAAGAACAAATCTTTGCAGAAGGTTATCCAAGACCTGGGTGGTGTGACACAGGTTAGAGAGCTAATCAATAGCTACAGTGCTCAGTTACTTCAACAAATCATGACTGGTTTGACGAATTTCTTGACTTCCTTGACTAGCCTACCGTCAACTTTGATTAATCTCTTTATTAGTGTTGTCTTTTCTTGCTATGTCTTAGCTGGGAAGGAGAAACTTGGTAATCAGGTTAATCGCTTAGTAGATGTCTATTTGGGGCGTTATGGTAAAACTTTCCACTATGTGGTTGGTATTCTAAATAATCGTTTCCGCAATTTCTTTGTCTATCAGTCTATTGAAGCCTGCATTTTGGGGACCTTATGTTATATTGGGATGCGTATCTTTAATTTTCCTTATGCTGCGACCATTTCTATCCTGATTGGCTTTTCAGCAATGATACCGGTTGTGGGTGCCTATATTGGTGTTACCATTGGTACCATTTTGATTATGACTCATTCCGTGACCTTGGCACTTTTGTTTGTCGCCTACGTGGTTATTCTGCAACAGTTTGAAGGAAATCTCATCTATCCCTATGTGGTTGGTGGTTCTACCGGACTTCCAGGAATTTGGGTTATCTTTGCCATTACCATAGGATCTGCCTTAGCGGGGATCTTGGGTATGTTGGTTTCCGTTCCAGTAGCCGCAACCCTTTATCAGATTGTTAAGGATAATGTGGTTACACGCGAAGAAGCCAAAGCAGTTGCTTCTTTAGAAAATAGTGATTAATTCAAACAGACTTCGGTCTGTTTTTTCGTGTTATAGTATCAGATTTCAATAATATAATTGCAATCGTTTTCTAAGTGTTATACTATGAGTAAATTGAACAATACAAGGAGATAAAAGATGACTTATACATTTCCGAAAGAATTTCTCTAGGGTGGTTCAACAGCTGCCAACCAGTTTGAAGGTGCTTATAACCTAGATGGTAAAGGTTTGTCTGTCCAGTATGTGACTCCAAAAGGTGGTGTCCCTTTTGAACCTGGGTCTTTGAATCCTTTGATTACTGAAGAACCAACACCAGATAATCTAAAGCTAGAAGGTATAGATTTCTATCACCGTTATAAAGAGGACATAGCACTTTTGGCAGAGATGGACTTCAAGGTCTTTCGTATGTCAATTGCATGGTCTCGTATTTTCCAAATGGTGATGATGCTGAGCCAAATGAAGCAGGACTAGCCTTCTATGATAAAGTCTTTGATGAATTGGCTAAGTACGGCATTGAACCACTTGTAACCTTGTCTCACTATGAAACACCTCTAAACTTGGCGCGTGAATACAATGGATGGACTAATCGTAAAATTAATTGGTTTTTATGAAAACTATGACCGTACCGTCTTCACACGCTATAAAGATAAGGTCAAATATTGGTTGACCTTTAATGAGGTGAACTCTGTTCTACATGCACCATTCATGTCAGGTAGTATTGCGACACCTATGGAAGAGCTCTCTAAACAGGATCTCTATCAGGCAGTCCACCATGAGTTAGTCGCATCAGCTTCAGCAACCAAGATTGGTTGTATGGTTCTTGCCATGCCCGCTTATGGAATGACAGCTAATCCTTTGGATCAGTTGGCTGTTCACGAGTTTGAAAATCAAAACTATCTCTTCTCAGATATCCATGCTCGTGGAAAATATCCAAACTATATTAAACGCTATTTCAAATAAGATGGTATTGGAATACAATTCGTCCCTGGTGATGAAGAAATCTTGAAGAATACCGTTGATTTTATTTCATTCTCTTATTACATGTCTGTGGCAACCGCCCACAATCCAGAAGACTATACGATTGGTAAAGGAAATATTATGGGTGGTGTTGAAAATTCCTACCTTGAGAAATCTGAGTGGGGTTGGGCAATTGATCCAATCGGTCTTCGTCTAGTTTTGAATGACTTCTATGAGCGTTATCAATTACCATTGTTTATTGTCGAAAATGGTTTGGCTGCCAAGGATGTCCTTGTCGATGGTCCTGATGGTTCAACAGTTGAAGATGATTATCTTCAAAAACACTTGATGCAAGTCAGTGAAGCTCTTCAAGATGGTGTGGAGCTTTGGGGGTATACGACTTGGGGGCCAATTGATTTGGTTTCAGCCTCAACTGCAGAATTTAGTAAACGTTATGGTTTCATCTACGTTGATCGAAATGATGATGATAGTGGTAGCTTGGCTCGTTATAACAAAAAATCATTTGCTTGGTATAAGTCTGTTATCGAAAGTAATGGTGAAGCTCTTTACAAATAGAAACTTGTTAATAATCTCAGCAAAAGCTTGAGATTGTTATTAGTATTCTAGTACAACATTGATAAATAAGTGTTTTATTGAATATATTTGTGCAACGAGTATTAAAATACCGTATATTGTAATTTATGTTATTTAACACATTTTTTGAAAAAGTGGTAGAATAAAAGTGTGAAAACGTTCTTATATTTTCTGAAGAAGTAGTCAGACTATTTCTTTGCTTTTCCCACTCAGATGGAGGTAATGTTCATGAATGATTTGAAAAAAGTTCTCTTAGCTGGAATCGGATTGACTGCTATGACAGTAGATAAAGCTGATAGTTTTGTCAAAGAGTTGGTTGAAAAGGGGC
The DNA here is from genome assembly GCF_001069025.1 of Streptococcus sp. 1004_SSPC. NCBI lineage: Bacteria > Bacillati > Bacillota > Bacilli > Lactobacillales > Streptococcaceae > Streptococcus > Streptococcus sp. 1004_SSPC. Next base: position 58,174 of record NZ_JWGQ01000110.1, read on the forward strand.
GCTTGACTGTTGAAGAAGGTAAGGAACTGGAACAAGAGCTCAAACGTCAAAGTAAGGAAGAAGCTCAAGAATTTTTGAATAAACTTGATGCTAAGAAATCTTCAGTTGAGTATGCGACTAAGGAGGATGTGAAACGTCTTGAAGAAAAACTTGACGCTTTGCTCAGTCATAATAAATAAAATGTAGGGAGACTAAAATGGCAAGTAAACGATTGAGACATGTGTTGAAGGTTTTCTCGTCAGTTGGTCTCCTTTCTTATCGTGAAAAACACCTTCCTCAAGACCAACAGACAACACCTGTCAAGCTCCGCCAAGCCTTTGAGCAATTAGGACCTAGTTTTGTTAAAATTGGTCAAATCCTATCCACGCGCTCTGACCTTTTGCCAGAAAACTATATCAAAGAATTATCAAAGCTCCAGAGCTCAGTTCCTCCCTTGAATAAAGAGGAAGTCATGACTGCCATTAAGAGAGAATTACCCAATGGGCTTTCTGACAGTTTCCTTGATTTCTCGGAAGAGCCCTTGGCTTCTGGTTCTGTAGCTCAGACTCATAGGGCTAGATTGTTGTCTGGTCAGGAAGTGATTATAAAAATTCAGAGACCAGGTATTGATGAGGTCGTTAAGGAAGATATTCAGCTTCTCATTAAGCTTGCACGGCATATACCCAAGCATTTTATCCCTATGGTCGATGTTCAAGAGGTTCTGGAAAATCTGCGTGAAACCCTAATCAAGGAACTTGATTTCAGGAATGAAGCAGAGGCCATGAAACGTTTTAGGGCTTACAATATGCAAGTGGCTTGTCTGGGTGTTCCAGAGGTTTATGATGAATTCACGACGCCTCATCTTATAGTCGAAGAGTACATCGATGGGATTCCCCTTAATGACTACAGCCAACTGATTGAGGCTGGCTATGACCTGGAAGACGTGGGTAAGAAACTAATGCTGTCATTTATCAAGCAAGTGTTCAAGGATGGCTATTTTCATGGTGACCCTCATCCTGGAAATCTGTTGGTACGTGATGGCAAGATTTGTTTCATTGACTTTGGCATTATGGGTGAGTTGGAAGCGGGGATGCGTGCGTCCTTAAATGACATCTTATATAGTTTTACTGCTCAGGATGTTGACGGCATGACTAAGGCTATTTTGTCAGTTACTCAGTTTGATAATGGTCTAAATCGTGCGGTTCTGAGTCAGGATGTGGAGCAAATGCTGGGTCGTTACTCTGGTGTTGACTTGGGAAGTCTGTCCATGACAGATTTGCTAGAGGATTTGCTGGCTATTTTCCAGAAGAATCATCTTAAAGCCTCTTCTCAAATTACTATTTTAGAGAAATCTTCGCTTCAAATTGAAGGTATTTTTCGAGAATTAGCACCAAATATGGATCTGATGACCTTGGCCAAGGATTACTTCCTAGAGAATATGGGGCCGGATATGCTTAAGCAGACCTTAAATAAAGAGACTATCTTGATTGAACTCTTTTACCTGCTTCGCAATGGAAAAAATATTCCACGTCGCCTGCATCAGCTCTTGGAGCAGATTTTAAACGGACGAATCGTGCTTAACCATGATTTTATTGACTTTTCAGGTAGGGTTAAAGTCTTTGAGAAAGTTTTAAATAATCTGGTTTTAGCCTTGCTGACATTGGCATTTCTTCTGTCTGGTGCTCTTTTGTCCAATAAATCAGATTTTCAAAATCTTGCTTGGCTATTTCTTGGAATTGGAACTTTCCTAGCTTTAGTTACCGTAGGTCGTATAATATTTAAGAAAAAAGGATAAGGTATGATGGAAACAACTAGGCCTGAGCTTGTGGCTTATCAAAAAGAACGTTTAGCTAAATTTGTAAGTGAAAATCAAAAGTTAGACAAGGGACAAATTGTTTTTGCAGGGGACTCTATCACGGAGTTTTTTGCATTGAAAAAATATTTGGGTCGAGAGTTTCCCTTGGTAAACCGCGGCATTGCAGGAACAGACTCGGTTTGGCTTTTAGAACATCTTAAAGAGCAAGTTTTAGATTTGGAACCCAGTAAATTGGTTATCTTGATTGGAATTAATGACATTGGACGAGGTTATCCCATTCAAGATGTCGTCAATCGTATTTCGGATATTATCATGACAGTTCGACAAGAATCTCTATATACAGAAATTTACTTGCTAAGTGTCTTTCCCGTCAGTGAAAGATTGGAACATGCTTCGAAGGTTAAAATTCGAAACAATGCTACTGTAGGTGAACTTAATCAACAACTAGCAGTCCTACCTGGCGTGACTTATGTCGATCTTTTTGATTACCTTACGGATGCTCAAGGACAGTTAAATGCCAACTATACAACTGATGGTTTGCACTTGAGTCCACAAGCTTATCAGGTCATAGCAGAACCAATTATAAAGGAGATTTTAGAATGAAGGTAGGCTTAGTCCTAGAAGGCGGTGGTATGCGTGGTTTATACACAGCTGGTGTCTTAGACGCCTTCTTAGAAGCTGGGATCAAGGTGGATGGCGTTGTTTCGGTATCTGCTGGAGCACTTTTTGGTGTCAATTATCTCTCTAACCAACCCAAAAGAGCTCTTCGCTATAACAAGCGATTCATGGGGGACCGTCGTTACATGAGTTTCTGGTCATGGCTGACAACTGGTAACTTTGTTAATAAGGAGTTCTCCTATTATAAGGTTCCTATGGAGTTAGATGTTTTTGATCAGGAAGCTTTTGCTGAGTCTGGTGTTCCCTTCTATGTGGTCACTACAGATATTGAGACCGGCAAACCAGACTATATTAAGATTGATCATGTCTTTGAGCAGATGGAAGCCCTTCGTGCAAGTTCCGCTCTACCCTTGGTTTCTGAAATAGTCGAGTACAAGGGCAAACGCTACATGGATGGTGGTCTGTCTGATAGTCTTCCCATTGATTTTATGGAAAATATGGGATTTGATAAATTCGTTGTGGTTTTAACACGCCCTAAGTCTTATCGTAAACAACCTTCTAAAACTAGCAAGCGGATTTACAAGCTCTTTTACCGCAAGTATCCTGAATTTGTTGAGGTGCCTTCAAATCGCCATATACACTACAATAAGAGTATTGAGAAGATTGAGACTTTGGAAAAAACTGGAAAAGTATATGCCATTCGTCCAGAGCATGCTCTTGAAGTTGGTCGATTGGAAAAGGACCCAGAAAAGTTCGAAGCTATTTATCAAGAAGGATTGGAACAAATACGTAATGATATGTCCAATCTCAAAATATTTCTTGGAGATAACTAAAAAACGTGCTTTTCTGGGCACGTTTTTTTTAGTTATGTGACTTTAAGTCCGTTTCGCTCCGAAGGTGCGAAACAGATAAACCACCCGCTATGCG
>NZ_JWGQ01000111.1:0-275 GCF_001069025.1 Streptococcus sp. 1004_SSPC
TTACAGCGAGAAAGTCAGAGATAATTAGAGAAATAGTCACAAGAGGATTTCGACTAGATTTACTTCTTGAAACGGATGGTTTAGCTCGCTCAATTTACTACTATCAGGTGAAGAGACTGGGTGGGCTTGACAAAGATAAAGAGCTTAAAGCTGAGATTCAAGTTATTTTTACTGAGTGCAATGTCTGATGAAGGCTCTTGGTTTAAGTGCTCGAATTCGTCGTAAACGTAAGTATTATTCATATCAAGGAGAGGTTGGCAAGAAAGCAGAGAATC
>NZ_JWGQ01000112.1:0-754 GCF_001069025.1 Streptococcus sp. 1004_SSPC
TGTCTTTAAAAAGGCTCGACCAAGGTGCTGGATGATGTGGAAACGATCAATAATGATTTCGGCATTTGGGAAAAGCCTTCGAGCTAGTGGCATATAGGCTCCTGACATATCCATCGTTATAAACCGTACCTTTTGGCGTACTTTCAAAGGATACTTCAAAAAGTAGTTTCGAATAGTGGTTTGACGGCAATTATCAAGGATAGTTATGAGTTTGTTAGTCTCATAGTTTTGAGCCACAAAAGCGAGTTCACCTTTCTTGAACCCAAAATCATCCCAGGACATAACAGTCGGGAGTTTGTCATAATGTTCCTTGAAAGTAAACTGGTCAAGTTTACGATAGACAGTGGACGTCGACACACGAAGTCTTCTGGTAATATCTGTTAGTGATACCTTTTCAGTAAGGAGCTGTGCAACCTTTTGCCGGACAAGGTTGGAGATTTGGTGGTTTTTCTCAACAATTGATGTCTCAGCTACCGTGACTTTCTTACAATTTTTACACTGGAAGCGACGCTTTTTAAGACGTAATAGTGTAGGTGTTCCAGCTTGTTCAAGGAGAGGAATTTTAGAAGATTTTTGAAAGTCATATTTGATCATTTTTCCTTGGCAATGAGGGCATGGTGGTGCAGGGTAATCCAGTTTTGCATGAATTTCGATATGAGTATCAGTTTCAAAAACAAGAGAAATAATGATGTTTGGGTCTTTAATTCCGATTAATTCTGTGGTATTCTTAATAAGTCTCATAAGTTCTTCCTAA
>NZ_JWGQ01000113.1:0-1575 GCF_001069025.1 Streptococcus sp. 1004_SSPC
AGCAAACAAAAACCCACCCGTAGGTGAGTTTTTGTTTATTCACTAGCTTGCTCCCATTGTTTAGAGAGGTAGCGAGAGTAGCTAGAAATAGCAAAGTTAACCACGAAATAAGCTAAAGCCACAATACCGTATAAGGTAAAGATTTGACTAGGTTCGTAGTAGCCACCCATCAGAATCTGGCTCTTACCAAACAATTCTTGTAAGGCGATAACAGAGTAAAGGAAAGAAGTATCCTTGATTACTGTTACAAATTGAGAAATGATAGATGGCAACATCTTACGAATAGCCTGTGGGAAGATGATGTAAATAAAGATTTGTTTGTTGTTAAATCCTTGAGACAAGCCTGCTTCCGTTTGGCCATGATCGATAGAGTTCAGTCCCCCACGAATGATTTCTGCTAAGGCAGCTGAGGTGAAGACTGTGAACGAGGTAATTCCTGCCGCAGTTGACTTAAGCTGGAAGACCAAGAAGATAATGAAAATCCAAAGCAAGTTAGGAACGTTACGGACGAACTCAACGTAGATAGAAGCGATCCAACGAAGAATAGGATTCTTTCCGTTACGCATGACCGCCAGAATTGTTCCGAACAAGGTAGATAGCACGATGATGAAGAAAGACAAGTAAAGGGTCGTCCACATCCCTTGTGCTAAGAATTTAAGGTTAGTAGCTGATAAAACTTCTGACATAGTGGACCTCCTTAGTAAGCTTTCTTATTCTCTTCTTCTTTACGACGTGCCCAGGTAGCTAGAGGGAAACACATGATAAAGTAGAGGAAAGCAGCCCCAGCAAAGGCCGGCACATAGTTAGTGGTATCATAAGCCCAAGCCTTAGCCGTGAACATGATATCTGCTCCAGAGATGATGGCAACTGTAGAAGTGTTTTTAATCAAGTTAACCACTTGGTTGGTCAATGGCGGCAAGATAGTACGAACGGCTTGAGGCAAGATGATGATACGCATGGTATCAGCGTAGGTGAACCCTTGAGACAAAGCTGCTTCGGTTTGACCTTTAGGAACTGCCTCGATACCTGTACGAATAATTTCAGAGATATAAGCTCCTGTGTAGACCCCAACACAAAGGATAGCTGTCAATGAAATTGGGATCATGACATGACCATCAGTCAATATTGAAATCCCATAGAAGACAACCACGAATTGCACAAGCAAGGGTGTGTTTTGGAAGATTTCGACATAAATACGTGAGATGCCACGGAGAACCTTGTTGTGAGTTGAACTCATAGCTCCAAAGATGAGCCCAAGAAGAAGAGCTACAATCAAGGCACCAATTGAAATGCCAAGAGTGTAAAAGAAACCTTTGGCAAACTGACCAAAGTTAGCGAAGAAAGCAGCCCAACGTTCAAGAGCGAAAGGACTAGCCGTTTCAGTTAAAAGATACATAAATTCAGGACTCCTTTCTATTTATCTTCAGCCTTAGCTGGTTTCAAGTGATACTTATCGTAGAGTTTTTGAAGGCTACCATCTTTTTGCCATTTAGCAATCAAATCGTTGGTATAATCAATTAACTCTTGGTTAGACTTGCTTGAGGCGATACCGTATTCTTGTGTTTTGAAACCTTC
>NZ_JWGQ01000114.1:0-893 GCF_001069025.1 Streptococcus sp. 1004_SSPC
TCAAATTGTGGTTTCCAGCCAAGTACCGTACGAGCCTTTTCAGAAGAGGCAATCAATGTATCTGGATCACCAGGACGACGATCAGCTTTCTCAGCTGGAATCTCCTTACCCGTTACCTTGCGAGCTGCTTCAAGGATTTGAAGGTTTGAGAATCCCGTTGAAGAGCCTAGGTTGAAGGCTGTTGACTCATTGCCTTTACGAAGATATTCAACAGCAAGGAGGTGGGCATCTGCCAAGTCAAATGGATGCACATAGTCACGAACATTTGTACCGTCTGGAGTATTGTAGTCGTCACCAAAAATCATGATTTTCTCACGCACACCTTGAGCCACTTGGAGAATAATTGGTAAGAGGTGGGTTTCAGGACCATGGTCCTCACCGATAGAACCGTCAGGCTTAGCCCCCGCTACATTAAAGTAACGAAGAGGAACATACTTGATGCCGTAGGCTTGGTCTGACCACTTCATGATGGTTTCCATCATAAGCTTGCTTTCACCGTAAGGATTGATTGGCTTTTGTGGTGTGGTTTCAAGGATTGGTATTTCCTTAGGAATACCATAAGTTGCAGCTGTTGATGAGAAGACAATGTATTTAACATCACATTCGTTCATGACTTCAAGCAACTTCACCATACCAGCAGTGTTATTGTCGAAATACTTAAGTGGCTTTTCCATAGACTCAGCCACAAGTGAGTAGGCCGCAAAGTGAATAACGGCATCGACATCAGGATTTTCCTTAAAGACCTTACGCATAAAGTCCTGATCTGCTAAATCTCCCTCGTAGAATACAGCGTCTGGATGAACTGCCGCACGGTGACCAGTCACCAAGTTATCCACGACAACGACTTTTTCTTGCCCCGCTTCAACCAAACGGTCCACCATGTGAGAACCGAT
>NZ_JWGQ01000115.1:0-373 GCF_001069025.1 Streptococcus sp. 1004_SSPC
ACTAGCTATGCTAGTGGTTCCGAAAAGCTTTTAGCGATGTATCAAAAAAGTCCCCCTAAAGTGTTATATTAGATAAGGTTTCCCGACCACTAATTAATATATAAAAGGAGGATTTTTGTTGAGACAGAATAATAGTTTAGCACATACTACATGGAATTGTAAGTATCATATTGTTTTCGCTCCAAAATATAGACGTCAGATAATTTATGAGAAATACAAAGCAAGTATTGGTCAAATTTTACGATTATTATGCGAAAGAAAAGGTGTTGAAATTCATGAAGCAGAAGCTTGCCCAGATCATATTCACATGTTGGTGAGTATACCACCGAAACTAAGTATTTCCTCATTTATGGGATATTTAAAGGGCAAAAGT
>NZ_JWGQ01000116.1:0-785 GCF_001069025.1 Streptococcus sp. 1004_SSPC
TAGGAGGCTCTTATGGCACTTATCGAATTTAAAAATGTCAATAAATACTACGGAGATTATCATGCACTTCGTGATATCAATCTAGAAATTGAAAAAGGACAAGTTGTGGTTCTCTTGGGCCCTTCTGGGTCTGGGAAATCTACCCTTATCCGTACTATCAATGCCTTGGAATCCATCGATAACGGTACGCTTATCGTTAACGGACATAATGTGACGGAGGCTTCTGCCAAAGATTTGGTAGAATTGCGTAAGGAAGCAGGGATGGTTTTCCAACACTTTAACCTCTACCCTCACAAAACCGTTCTTGAAAATGTTACCTTGGCACCTATCAAGGTGCTTGGAATCAGTAAGGCAGACGCCGAAAAGACTGCTGAAAAATTCCTTCGCTACGTTAACATGTGGGACAAGAAAGATTCTTATCCAGGCATGCTTTCTGGTGGGCAAAAACAACGTATCGCTATTGCCCGTGGTCTTGCCATGAATCCTGAGCTCTTGCTCTTTGATGAGCCAACGTCAGCCCTTGACCCAGAGACTATTGGTGACGTTCTTGCCGTTATGCAAAACCTTGCCAAAGGTGGTATGAACATGGTAGTTGTTACCCACGAAATGGGCTTTGCTCGCAGTGTGGCAGACCGTATCATTTTCATGGCTGAAGGTCAGGTTCTCGTGGATACTACGGATGTCGATGGCTTCTTTGACAATCCAACTGAACCTCGTGCTGTTCAATTCCTTTCTAAGATTATCGACCACAACTCTGATCGTGTCCAAGTGGATGCCTAAGGAGG
>NZ_JWGQ01000117.1:0-254 GCF_001069025.1 Streptococcus sp. 1004_SSPC
TTAATCGGAATTAAAGACCCTAACATCATTATTTCTCTTGTTTTTGAAACGGATACTCATATCGAGGTTCAAGCAAAACTGGATTATCCTGCACCATCATGTCCTCACTGCCATGGAAAGATGATCAAGTACGACTTTCAAAAAACTTCTAAAATTCCTCTTCTCGAACAAGCGGGAACGCCGACACTACTACGTCTGAAAAAACGTCGTTTCCAGTGCAAAAGTTGTAAGAGAGTAACGGTGGCTGAGACATC
>NZ_JWGQ01000118.1:0-21303 GCF_001069025.1 Streptococcus sp. 1004_SSPC
GGACCTATCCGGTCCTCTCTAGATGTTAGCTTTTCGTCACCCACTACAGTTGACAAAGAGCCTTTAAATGTTAAGTATGGCTGATAATTTGGATTTAGATAAATCCGATCAAATAGTTTTAAAATAATAGAAGAATTCACCGACATAACGATGTTTTTCTTTAAATCAAACGGCTCTCGTCCGTATACACCAGTTGTCCCCAATAAACCTAGTGGACTTGTTTTAGTAGCGATGCGAGTATAGTAGTTATACAAAAAAACATCCATTTGACGTTGCTTTTTATTGTGTTTTTCAACATCTGTTTTAAGTAATTTTTTTATTTTTTGATAAAGAGTTTGGTCAATCATTTTCGTATTTTTAACAAAATCAGGATATTTAGATAAACCTGCCATGATTAACTGTTTCTCATTTAGATACTGTTGATGAACCAGCTTTTCAACCTTGTCTTCATTCTCGACAATTTGTCTTTGATATTCAAAATAAGAATCAAAGATAGTGGTCAGTTTAGACGGAAGCAGTGAGGATATTTTATGATATTTATTGGCTAACTCACCGCGATTATTGTAAAAATCATGTGAAAATTTAAGTAGTCGTTGTTTATTTTTGCTTTCTGGAAAATCTTGAATCACCTGATTTAGTTCTTCGATTCCAGTTTCATGGGTCAATTCTAACTGTTCCACTAAATGAGAGTATTCAAACTGATAAGTGCGTAACGTTTGAAAAAACTCTTGTTGGAAAATCTTAGAAAATTCTTTATTTGGAAAGTTTGTTTTTCTATAGTAGATATTCTTAACCATTGATTCGTTCAGTCTCCTTTTCAACCAATAATATCATCACATACCATCCTCGTAGCAAAGTAGCTTTTGGGGTTATAAATTTCTGTGTATGGATAGCGTGACCCTTGTTATAGGCGCCAATAAAGAAGTAGCATGTCGCCACATTCAATTCCTTACCATAAACAGAAAAGTCATCACAAGAAAATATGAAGGGAGTCTCTACTACCTTTATGACTTCACTTTGAGACAATTTTTGATAAACCCAGTCATAGAGCGCTACATCATTGTGTAACACAGGGTAATTCATAACAACTTCATTTTGATACTCAACATTCAACTGGTCCAAAAAAATTTGTTGTTTAATCTTGCACTTTTCAGAAGTTTTTGCTCTAAAAGTAATATTAAAAGATAGTTCTGTGGAAGATACATTGTGAGATCCATTAGAAGAAAAATTTGTAATTGTACAATGAACATCTGGTTCATTCATTTTTTCTGACAACAAAACCAACTTAGCAAATAGCCTTGCTGCACTTTCTCCTTGATGGCTTACATGTCCACTATCCTTTAATAAGAGTTTTAAACGACATGTCAAACCTGCTGCTAGAACATCTCCCTTATTAATTGATACATAGTTAGAATACAAATCCGAGGTGACATGGAGAGCATACATTTTTGATATTGAAATATTGCTTTCTTTCAGAAATTTGCAAACTTCTTTTGCGCCACCGTATTTTTCTTCACTAGCTTGAAAAATGAACAAAATATTTAATTTTGGTTTATTTTGGGCTACATAGGTTGCAAGTTCTAATTGAATACTAGTGTGAGCATCATGCCCACACCCATGGTAATAGACTTGAGCACTCTCATTAATTTCTACCGCATCCAACTCTGAGCGAAAGGCTAGGTCATAGTACTTATCTTGCTCTTCCCGCCCTCTATATTGATAAATCAATCCTAATTTTCCTTCAGAAATTTTTTCAAGATTCACTTTGTGTAAAATCCGTTTTACATAATCTTTTGTTTTTTCCTCAGAAAAGCCTGGTTCTGGTTGATGATGCAACCATTCATAGTGTGCAAATAACTGATTTGAAGCAAGTCTATCCATTACTATCTCCTATTTATTTGTAAAAATTTATTTACAATAACTGTCACAAGTCCAGCAATAAAAACATAGAGTGTAATCACTAGAAAAGCTTGTAAGAAGTTTTCGGCAGTTTTATGTAAAAGCACCTCATTGTAATAATAACCAGGGAAAAATTTTTGAATTGTTACAATTATGTCTGGCATTTTCATTGTACTCATGATGTTTGGTGTAATATTCAACATCATAAAGGCGAAGAAGATTGGCATAGAGGCTGAAGCCAGCGTCTCATCATTAAAGGTTGTTCCTAGTAGAAAACCGATTACAATATAATAAAAACCAAAATAAAGTAATAAACTCGAAATAGAAAGATATGAATCCGTTACTTTTAAATTTCCCACTAGAACCCCTGCCAAGGTTATGAAGAGTAAAATCAAAATATTTAAAATGGTTTGTGCCAATACACTGTCAAACATATAGTGTGCATAAGAATATGGAGAGATTTTATCCATGATACGGAAATACCCTTTTTCTTGTATTGTGCTATCCAATTTTTCAACAGAGAAGGATTGGGTAGAGCATAATCTAAAGATACACTTTTTCGTGAACGACCTTTAAGCAAAACTTTATTAATTATTTCTTCCTTTAATTCGGGAGAATAGTAACGATTCTTCCCTTTTTTGACGATTTCTATTCCGTAACGTTCAATCAACCTCACCATATATTTTAGTCCAGAAACATCCACACCAAATCTTTTTGAAAGCTCTTTGAAGCTTCTCCCCTGTTTTCTCAGTATATATATCTGAATCTTGTCCTCATAAGTTAATTTCATAATAAAAACACCTCAAAAGTTAGATTTTTTCTGTCTAACTTTTGGGGTGCAGTTCATTTTTAGGGTGTTTTCATGCTGCAAAAGTGATACTAACAATACCCTTCGCATTTTAAACAAAGTCAAATAGTGAAATTTCTTCGTAAACTTCTACTTCTTCTACCTCTGTAGCAACATTGTCATTATGTTCTTCAGTCATTCCAAAGAGTTCAGAAATACTTTCTAGGAAGTCATCAGCCATATCAAGAACTTCCTGTGAAACAACAACATGAGTCGTTTCTTCAACGGTTTCTTGAGCCACTACTTCTTCCTCGAAGGCAGCTTCTGCTTCATCTACTGACTCATCGATAGCTTCAACAAGTTCGCTTTCTTCATCAGGATCATAGCTAGCACTATATTCCTCAGTGATTGAGCTAACTTTTACATCAGAGTCCCCATCCATTTCTGGATGGTCTGCCTTATATTGCAAGTCAAAAGCATTGATTGCTTCTTCAATTTGTTCTACAGTAGGCTTCTTAGACTCGTTCTCGACTTCGATAAGAGGATTAACAATGGCACGTTTTGCTGATACATAGTCAAGACGAGCTTGGTCTGCAAAAACATCTGCAGCTTCTCCTCGCTTAATAGTTTCTGAACAACGTTCAATGTTTTCCTGTAAGAGTTTGGCTTGTTTATCCATACCATCAATAACATTGTTGATACGCTGGATAGTCCCAATACCACTCGCAAAGTCTAGACGAACAGCATAGCTATTTTGACCAATAATATGCAGGTCAAGCATGCGTTCTGGTTGCCAAGGTGATTTTTGTTCCAACGCACGAAGGACAAAACCACGATAATGAGCAAGGGTTGTCATTTTCATATGTAGTGGATCAGAGGCAACATTCATTTGCATAGCATAGTTCAGTTGATTACCTGCAACATCTTTCTTAGTTGCCTCGTATCCATCTGGTTCAAATGTCATAACAAATGGGTTATGTTCAACCTCATATTTCTTACCATCTTCTTTTTCAACCACTTCTTTCCAAGGTTTTGTCTTTTCTGCAAGCTCTTTATCCTGGACTAATAGAGAAAGTTTCTTCTCATAATTTTCCTTATCTTTAAGGGCTTGCTTAATACGTTTTTGAGACAAAGCAATATCACGTTCCCAAGCCTTACGACGATTAGACAACAACTCAAATTCGTTATCAAGTTCCATCTTAAGTTTAAGATATGGATTACCTGTCGCAATGGCTTTAAATTCAGAGGCTGAAAGTGTTTGCTCGTCAATATCCTCTGAAGCTCGCATCGGTGTACGACTGGTCATGATTTGCGTAATATAACGGAGCTTTGTTTCTTGAATCTGCCAAAGGTAGTTATCAAAACTTCCCTTGGTGATATAGTGGAAAATATTTACCTTACGATAGATATTTCCTTGACGAACCAAGCGTCCATTACGTTGGATAATATCAGACGGTTTCCAAGGCACATCGAGATGATGAACAGCTTTCATACGACGTTGTACGTTAAGGCCGGTTCCCCCTTTTTCCGTTGAAGCCATGAGAATACGAATCTCACCAGCATTCATTTGACGTTGAAGTTGGAGCTTAGCCTTTTTGTTAGCAGCATCGTGAATAAAAGCAATCTCTTCTTCTGGAATCCCACGTTCAACAAGCAAATCTTTCAACTCTTGGTAAACAGAGAAACCCTTGCCTTTAGGAGTTCCAAGGTCAGAGAAAATCATCTGTGTCCCTTTATGCTTAGTTTCCATCTGATAAATCTTATCCACTCGCTCAACTACTTGCATGAGTTTATCTGCATCAGCTCTTACATAGAGCTCTGCATTAAGCAAACGCATATCTAAAGCCAACTTTCTGGCTTCACTAGTGATTTTGAGCATGTTATCTACACTAAGATCTACACTCCCATTTTTAACGCGGTCTGAGCGTTCTACAAGCTCGTCCAAATAAACCTTTTGGTTATCAGTCAACTGACTCTCAACCGCTACCTTTTCTACCATAGGAACTGGAAGATTAAGGTCTTCAGTCATTTGGATATCTGCAGTCTGACGGTAAATTGCCATTAGCTCAGGGAGATTCATAAATTTAGCAAAGCGTTTACGTGAGATGTACTTATCTCCAGTAGGAGAAAGCTCGAGACTATTCTCAACAATCCCAAATGCACCAACCCAAGCGTCAAAGAAACTGACACCGAAATGTTCCATAACATCTGGTTGAAGGTAATTCATCATGGTATACATTTCACTGATAGAGTTGGAAACAGGCGTACCAGTCGCAAAAACAACATGACGTGTATCATGCTCTTCCTGAAGCACGCGCACCTTCATTTCCATATCCATATTCTTTTTTGAGGTACGGTTGGTAATACCAGCAACGTTCCCCAAACGTGTCATAGGACGGACATTCTTGTACCCGTGGGCCTCATCAACAAAGAGCATATCAATACCAAGGCTTTCAAAGTTGATAAACTCATCAATACCAGTCTTGTTTTCAAGCAACGTTTCTAAGTTTGCCTCAAGACTTCTACGCATCGATTGTGCTTGCTTGAAAGTAATTTTGTCGTCATTAGCTTTTGCGTAACTAATGATCTCATCAAGCTCATCAATCTTTTCTGAAATAAAGACTTGTTCACGTTCTTGTGAGACACGAACTTTCTCAAATTGAGAATGTCCAATCACAATACCATCATAGTCGCTCGTTAGAATACGAGAAACGAACAAGCGACGTCGTGACTTTTCAAAATCCTGCTCAGTCGTAACAAACACTTTCTTGGTAGGGTAGAAACGCATAATTTCTTGACCAAATTGTGCTGTTAGACTAGATGGAACCACAAACAATGGTTTATGAATAAGCCCAAGCTCTTTCATCTTGAAAGCTGCTGAAATCATGGTTAGTGTCTTACCAGTACCCACTTCGTGAGCAAGCAGTGCACGTCTCTCTTCAAGAATACGTTGTACGGCATTATTTTGGTGAGGGCGAAGCTCTACACCTTTAGCCAACCCATCAAACTCCAAGAGACTTCTGTCATATTGACGTGTCACATAGCGATTAAAAACTTCATTGTAGGTATCTTCAATCACTTCTTGGACTGTTGGGTTTTCATGAATAAAGTTCTTAAAGCTTTCTTGTAGAACACGTTCACACTCACGTAGGTTTGCTGTAGCCACTTCATCAACCTTACGTATAGGGTTTTCAGTCGTACCAAAGTTACGCATGATTGTTGATTGATTACTTGTAAGCAAGTGGGCCACAATATCTGTTGCGTGTGAGTAGCTTTTATTGTACTCATCACATAGACCTAAACGAAGGTTAGATTGACGACTCATATAGCAGTTTAACAAGCGTTCGTTGAAACCTCGTCCGATTCTGGATTTCACTAATAGTGCTTTAGCTTCTTCAGAATGGAGACCAACCTTTTCATCCAACAATTCATTAAACACCCATTGAGATACGACGTTACTAGGAATCCAGCTAGAACCAATGCTGAAATCAATATCAGATAAGACAACTGGTTCTGGTACAACAGATAAAATCAGTTCCAAATAACGTTCCCAATCCGCTTGTGTATCTCCGTCTTCAATGAGAGAGTGAATGCAATCACGTTTAGCAAGAACATCACCTGAAAGGAATTTATCCTTGGTAACATAGTGTACAGTCTTATCATCAATATAGCGTTCCACATCAATCATCACTGTCTCACCTAGTTCTGAAATCATCATATCTTCTGAAACATCTGGATATACAGAACTCATGAGGTTCAAATCAACGCCACGACCTTCTGAAAGCGACACATTCAAGGCTTCTACTGCTGACATCACTTGATGGAGGTGTTTTTATTGAGATAACCATACTTCTTCTTGAAAGTATCGTAGGCTTGATTAAGTGTTGCAAGCAGTTGTTTGAATTTCCCTTCATCATAGTCTGTCGTCATTTGAATATCAATAATGGCTTGATAATCATTTTTGATAGCAACCATGCCACGAATACGCTTGTTTTCTGTATTCGTAAGGGGTGTTTCATAGAAATAAATACCTTTGTAAAGCCCTTTACTTTTAGCTGCTTTATAAGGTGTTTGACTTACCCATGTATTCGTAACAATATTAGGGTCTGCTTCTACTGCTGCTTCAAAGTCTAAAATGGCTTCTTCTTTGTATTTATCATCATATTTTACAAACTGTCCTTGTTCGTCTTGATAAAAAATCATTTCAGCTGCACGTGAGCTAGGACGGATAGACGTGTTATCACGATAATAGACACGTCCATTTTTATCAAAAGCATACTCGTTCTATCGAATGTCAAGTAAAGTAAGTAAGTTTTGGTCAAAATGATTCACTTCTTCTTTAAGGATAATATCCCGAGATTATAGTCTCTCTACTTCGAAAGGCACTGTAACTTTTGATAGTGCTTCTTGAAGCTCTGAAGCTAAGTCAAAAGAGCTATCTACCACAAGATCCAGTGTTCCACCATTGAAATGACGTACTTGATAATCACCTAGGACACAAGGATTTTTACAAATAGCATCCTGGAAGAAATAGGGATTGAGTGAGACACGTTTATCAAAGGGAAGTTTATCTCTATCTGAAGACCAGAAGTCGATATTATTATCGGGAACAGGGATAAATGCTCCTTTTTGGAAAAATAGGATATCTGTTACCACTCGTGTTCCAGCATCTTTAAAAGCAGTATTTGGTAAGCGGACACCACCTAAAAACTGAGTTCCGATACGACGGAGTTCTGGCAGAATGGAACCAGCACCCTTATCTGCAGTACCAGTTGAAGTGATAGCAGCAACCATCCCATGATAGGGTACCAAATCAATAGCTTTCTTAAAGAAGTAATCATGAATACGATAAGGTTTATTATCATAAGCTTTATCGACAATGCGAACATCCGCAAATGGAACATTCGTAATGACCAAGTCAAATGGTGTCCCTTCAAAGTTTACTGTTTCAAATCCTTGGACTAAAACAGTAGCGTCTTGATGAAGGTGTTTAGCAATAGCACCAGTAATGGTATCAAGTTCAATTCCATGCAAAATGATTAATCTTACTATCAAAGAAATCATTAGCAACTCCTCCCCAACCAACATAGTTAGAGAGAATTTCTTGTTCGGCACTATCAGCTAGACGGTTATCTGCTTCGAGTGCTTTCACAAGTTTAATGGCAGAAAGGTTAGCTTGAACCTTTTCTGCTTTAGTCATTGTTTTTGTATTAATTTTTTGTTCTTCCATTGTTGTTCTTTCTCCTTAAAACTAAAAAAGACCTGTTGTAATACCAAGTCTTTCTTTTTAGTTGTAGTATTTGTTTATACGACTCAAAAATATGTAAGCCTCTCGTGTTTTCCTTTTTTTGAGGAACTCAATAAAACTATCTTGAATGTCAAAAGAGAATGCTCCAGACAGTTCACATTGCTTATCAAAGCCTTTGCTGACTGTCATAGCTTTACTCTTACGAATAGCTACATGCGTAGGCATTGTTCTGGGAAAGGTAACTCCTAGAGAGTAACCAAAATCAAACAAAGTTAATAGATATGACGGTTCATTTTTAGAAAAGATAATCCCAAAGTTATTCCAGTGTCTATCAACATTTAAGGTTAAGCGATCAATCTCAAAGAGTCTGGCAAATATCGAATCAAGCTCGGCTTCTGAAAAACCAATCTCAGCCAACTCTTTTTTCAAAAAGTTATACTGCTCTTGAGTTTACTTCTTGGCTATTTGTTCGATATCTGATTCCGTATACCCCCTTTGTTGCAGCAAACGAAACATCGTAACGAAGCTTCCACCTTCTGGTATGAAATTTTGTGAACGACAAAGATCACTACCTACTTTTTCGTAAGGTACATAATCTTCAATCCCACAACTTTTCAAAAACTCATAGACCAGAAACTCAGCTTCAGCCTCCCCACCAAAAAAATCTCTCTTATAGAAATAGTCATCTTTCAACCATTTCTCTTGAGTTCCTTTGCTAGAAGTAAATACAGTCATAGTATTTCTCCTATTTTCTACTTAAATTAGGATGATGATCTTCTAAAACAAATGGCTCATCATTTAGTTCTGGTATTGATACCCAATAAAAATCATCGGTATCAAAACCGTGTGTCATAGCAATTTCGTGCCAGACATCGGGAACTGTATAGGTATAACCTAAAAGTTCCTTTCGTTTTTTTCGTCCAAAATCAATTTGACGCACTTTTAGAAAATCTACCATACGTTCATAGGTGAATTCTGTGTTCAACAAAAAATCATCTTTCCTTTCAAACGTATCTAAGGTTTTACTGATTGTATCAACCAGGTATTTTCCAATCATCTTTTTATTATTATAAAGAACAATAGTCAACTTCATGACGTTTCTCTCTGAATTATACATGAAATCACGTATAGTGTTATCTCTAGTATAACATGAAAACGCAGTTGACTCATAATGAGTTCTCAGTTTCATTTTTTCTCCCCTTATCTAAAACTCAATTTTAAGCTTTCCACAATGGGCTAAAAATTGTTCTGCTTCTTTCTTAGCCTCTTCATCTGCAGCCTTGTTCCTTTCTCCCCTCAGTTGAATAATCCTATTATTTTCAATTCTAGGGTATAAAGAGGAGTTTCTTTGTCAGTTTTATCACGTACGAAGACAATAATAGAGGAACCGTAGACAAAGTGTTCCTTTGTATACCTTCCAACACAGTGATGTAGGTGTTTCTCCTCTCTGACAATTTCACTTTCATTTTTAGGAAAGATAAATGCATACTTGTCAAATGTTGTCTGAGCCTTCATCATGTTTGCCAAGCGTTCAGCTGTTACAATTCTCAACTTCGCCTCTTTCTTTTCTTCCTCACGTCGCCTTTTCTCCGCTCTCAAATTACTTACGGCATTAGTTACACGTAAATGAGTCCCATGTTCTAGTTGATTCTCGAGAAGAAACGAATAATTTTCGACAATCTCTGTATGTTTGTTTTCCCAATTTTTAGGTATAACTACATAATCTCCATCAAATGAAATTCCCAGAGCTTCTACCATTTCTCGATAGTCCTCATAATCACGAAGACATACCTCACTCTTCATCATCCAATTAATGAAACGAATTGGTTTCATCGTGGATGGTAAGATACTATTTAAACGCTTAATTAGTGGCGTCCTGTTAGGAACCATAGCATTTATAAGCAACTCGTATAAACCCTCGAACGTTCGACCATATTGTCTACGCATATCTTCCTCGAAAAATGCCTTTTCGATATCCATATCCGTATTTTTTAGATACTGTTTATTCCTTCTGAGAAAATTCATAGTAACCCTACCCATATTTGCATGCTTATGTCCAAGACTACATGAGTAATAAGAACTATAAAACGTAGTACCTACCAATTCTTTGACGACTCCACGCGCCTTTATTTTTTGAGCGAATTCAATACATTCTCAATATTTATAGATATGAGGTAGCACTGAGCTTATCTCAAAATTATCTTTAATCACGTGTCCAAAATCTAAATATCTCAACTCAGATTTTGTTTGTAACTTCTGAATAAGATTTTCCATACCACCATAAAGCGTATAGACACTAAATGCACCAGAGCCAAAAAAGAGAGCATTTCTCTGATTTTGGAATCCAGTACTATAGACTTCTTTACCTTCTTTAGCTGAAAGATATGGATCCCAATGTGCTTTCACCATCTTATTGTTGGCAAGCTGATAAAAGTTATAAAGGCTGACGTCAAACTTTTCTTTTCCATCAACAATATTTTGAGTGATAGCATACATTTGCATTTCAATGCGTTTCTTTGTGACTCCCATCCAGACAAAGTAAAAAATATCTCCTACAAAGGTTAAACGGCTGTTAAGTGATAAGCGTTTTGTAACCTTTTCCGAGAATTTTTTTCGGTCGGAAGAGATAATTGTCTTAGACTTATTTGACCATTCATAGATAGGAAAATTATTCTTCGCCCATTTGAAAAATCCGTTAGGAACTTTTAAACGATTATCTACGATTTCTTGAATATTCTCTGCTTTTGTCATTGTTTTTCTCCTTAATTAATAAAAAATGGCCCTAGGACCATTTTTTATTTTGTTGTTGTTAAAATTCGCCTTCTTCAACAGATAAATCTGAAAAAAGATCTAACTGTTTCTTTTTTGGCTTCTTAGCTGGTTGCTTGGTTGATTTCTTACTACCAGTAGTCATATTACCTACGACTGGTTTAGTCTCAACCTTTTCACCGGTAAAATACTCTTTAACCCAAGAAAAGACTGTGGCATCATCAACCATAGCACCCTGACCCTCCCTATAGTCAGATTTACTGGCTTTTCTGATGCAGTAAGCCATAGCATCCTCAGTCGGTGTATGTGTTTCAGCCATTTCTTCATCAAAATGGCTTACTGCCATGAAGCGGTCAAAAGCATCAATCTTAATTGTACCAGTCATTGTTTTCTCCTCTTTTATTTAATCAAAGCTACGTTTCGTTTTCCATCTTTTCCTTGTTTCATTTCTAAAACATCGTGTGGGATTGAAAAGTCATCTTGATAAGCTGTTGTAACGACATTTATTCCTGCAGAAACTGCCATAAGTACTACTTCTACTTCTTCTTGCGTATTAGCTTCACCAATAAACAAGACATCAGGGTTGGAGCGTAATACAAAAGTCACGAGATTTTTCAATTCCATACCGTTAGCCTTATTGACTTGTAGTTGGTAAAAAGACATTTCCTTAATTTCAACATGTCTTTCAATTGTTACTACTTTACCTTCTTTAAAAGCTTCAGCAAGTAACGAGTAGGCTAAAGTCATTTTGCCAACACCTTCCGGACCAGTAATGACATGCAAGCCTGGAATGCGTACTTGTTCAAGCACTTCTTCCATACAACTACTACCAAACTCACTCAAAGAAATTCGTCGCTCATTCACATGAATAAGTCGAATAGACATTGTTTCTAGTCCTTGAAAATTAACTATCGTCGATATCCTAATGGTGATAACTCTACCATCATCCAACTGATAGTCACAAGTTCTTACCTGACTACAACGTTTTTTTGTTACGTCCATATCAGCCATAAATTTAATATAACCAAATAGAGCATCCGCATCTTCTGATGAAATGAAGTCATGGACCTGTTTAACATCAGAATTTCTAAATGCTACCTCGTAATCTTAACCATGTGGGAAGAAGGTAATATCTTGGATATTATTATCGATAACTTCTTTTAAAATATTGTTTACAATCATTGTTTTTCTCCTCTCAGAACTCAAACAAGGTTAACTGTTCTCCTTCAGTTGTTGGTTTATCTTCAAGTGGCTTTCGACAAGCTACTAGTGTTTTTGGATCCTTCTCTACCTTATAAATAGGTTGCATTGCACAATAGTTCTCAAAGAACGTGTCAAAAAATGAGAACAAAAGGTGTCGACATTGCCTCAAAGCCCTATACTCTAATCGAGTATAGTAAGTTGCTTCATCAGATAGCAGTTCTGAATCTTTGGTATAAGTTTCAAAAACCCACCATTCAAAGCCACGTGCAAACACTTCAGTCGGTGTCAAATAATAATCCAACTTCTTCTTAATATGAACAGCTTGAGCTAAGTCCGTTCTGGTTTTCTCTGCTATTTGAATAAGTTTCAGCAAGCTAGCCTTGTAGATATTACGAATATCTTTAAAGCTATGTGAAGTAGAGCTAATGATACCTGATTGATCATACGTATAGTCTAGATAATGACTATACTCATGTATAAATGATGAGGAATCTCTTACATCAACTGCCATGATATTTAACCCTGGCACATAAAGTCCGCTTGCTTTATGTTTTCCAAGCTTTCGGAATTTGAGTTCAGGTTCTACAGTAGAATGAGGTAAGTGATTACACAACTTCTCCCATTATTTCTCTAGAACCCTGAATTTCTCCTTGTCAAAATCACTACCTCGATAACGCTCGGTATCTACTTCGACTTTCGAAAACCCTAAATCAAGAAATGACGTATTACTGTTCATTTCATGATCTTGAAAGATTTTATCCTCACGTACACTGGCTATCGTCTTAGTTGACTGATTAACATATTGTGCATTAAGGTTAGCTGTCTTTTGGATATTTCCATAATAACTACATTCCTTGTAGATACCTTCACTATGGATAGACATCAATTCAAGAAAGCTAAAAGATACTAGTCCATACCTCGTTTGAGAACTACTCTCTCTCCAAAAACTTAGGTTTTTCTTCAAAGGTACTCTGACCTTTGAAGCGTCGATAATGAGAAGATACAAAGTGCGTTTGGTATCTTCTGCACTTTTAGTAGCAGGTAATCTACTTCCATGAAGTGTAAGAAGAATCTGTTCACCGAAAAGGTGTTCGTGATTTTCTTCATCTCTCAAACTCATACCCTCAAACAGTCTTTTTAACGTATTCGAAAAATGAGCTTGATCATAACCAATGGTTTCGATATCACCCATGATGTCTTTGACTTTATAGGCTGTATAGACATTATCTTGTCCGAATACCTCTACTGCTACTGCTCCGACTTCTTGAGAAAAAAGTTCCTGACTTTGATATCTGCGAATATTCGCATAATAAGTACAAAACTTTCTCACGATATCTTCAGCTTTATCAGTCTCTTTTATCTTAGGAAAAGTGACTTTTTTAGTTGTTTGTTGTGCTACTGCTAGTAAATTTGCCATTGTTTTTCTCCTTAATAGCAAAAAGGAAGGTAAAGCTTAAAGCTACTACCTTCCTCTTTCTCTTATATGTACTATGTACGATACACTATGAACTATACATAGTATGACATACAATTTATTGCGTAAAAAAAGGAAACCTAATTATTGTTACCAAGTTTCCTTGCAAAATCTCGTTTATGTCTTTTGTGACTCTCTATATTTCGAGAAATATCATTCTTATCCCAGATTTGTAATTCCCAAGGATAATAGAAATGACTCTTGTTTTTAAAGTAGAGATGGATGCCAGTATAATCTTCAGTATCTTTTAAATACCAATTTTTAAGACCGTATTCTTCCTTCCAATCATCTAAACGATCCATCACTTCAGTAATGACAGATGTTGGCAAAATGACACGTGCTCCAAAAATATCATTTAAAACCGAATTTACTAGATACCCTTCTGCTCTTTTAGTAAAACGCTCAATCTTATCTAAAATAGATTCAGATGTCTTCATTCGATAGAAGTAACTAATATCGCTGACATCTGCCACCATCAAATAATCGTTGATAGATTCGTGCAGATTCAAACGATATTTTAGAATCTCATCAACTGGCACCTTCGCAAAAGTGTGATTAAGATTGACTTGAGCAAGTTTACCACTTTCAAAATACTCCTCTGAGTACTTTTTATGAATGGTGTTGATTTCAAAGATCAGTCGCTCTACTTTCTTGATATTCAACCCTTATACGTTTCCAAATAATTTTTCTTCATTATACCATATCCTGTTTATTATACGTTTTGAACTTAATCTTTTCTTCTGGGGAAGCTTTCAAAAGGAAATCATCAATTCCCTTTTCGTGAGGCCAGATTAGAGCACGAACCATACAAGTCTGCTTCGTAACTAGATCTTGAACCATGTCATACATACGTTCAAATACCGAGTCATTATCCTCAAAGTCTTGGTCAAATGCTAGATAAATAGGTTTGACCTTTTTGAGCTCAGTCTTTCCGATAAAGTCCGAGATAGGACGCCATGCTGCTACTCCTGCCATAGAGATGACACAGATATTTCCCAATTGAGAAAGATGAGTGTTTTTCGCAACTGAGGCGGTGATATCTCCTTTAAGCAAACCTTCCGTAACTAGAAGGTTATCAACCTTACTCATAAGGTTGACTTTAGCCTTGTCTTCATCCGAAAAACGTGCTTGTTCTAAAATAGCATCAGAATAAGCAAAATGGGGAAAAGACTTAGCACTTGTTCCCTCTGGCTTATATGCTGACGATACAAAGACATATTTTTGCCCTTTTTTAAATGTCAACTCAAGTCCAGAACGAAGTTTAACACTAGTTTCCTTAGTTATCCCACTTGCTAATTCGTGTGATGAACCTTTAGCAAACACATACCAATCGAAACTTCCATCTTCATTTTGGAAGACTTTAGCAGTACGTGCATTTCGTCCCTCTTGAAAGGTTTCGTTTACTTTGGCTTGATAACTAACGTTATCAAGACGTACTTGAAAACCTACAATTTGTCCCCATGAATTGCGACATGGAATTAGGATTCCATCTTTTGATTCAAAAATAGGACATTTTGCGTTTTCGTTCCAATAGAAGCCAGGAACTCCACGCCAAGCATCTTTAGGAAGCCCATTTGCAACAAAGAGATTTTCCCAAATAGTTGCTGGATGAGATACTGTTGTATCAACCTGCTTCTGACGTGTTTGCTTTGTTGATGAAGCGTAGCCACGCAGTGCAATGGTCTCAACAGAAAGACCTCGTTCCGCACTTGTTAAGTGCTTGACATGGTCCTTAGTCAAACCCAACACATCTATCACAAGAGAATTTACCTTGTGAAGTGTAGAGATACTTGCCAAAGGTTGACTTTTCCAACTAGGTTTAAAAGTTACCTCTTTCGCTTTTTTAGGGTCCAAATCATAAATAGTCCCAGCACTACCAAATTGTGGTTTGTCTAGGTCAATCTTTCTAGCACAGACAGCCTTAGTCTGATCTGCAAAAACTAGACACCAATCTGGTTTCCCACAAATAGGACAAGGGTAATCACGTCCTACCCTAATCATTTCGGTTTGTCCAATCGTAATAATTTTTGTCATTTTTTCTCCTTATAAAATATAACATTGTTGTAAAGTGACCTTGGAAAGTCTCAAACACCTGTTCGTAGCCTTTCCTCCGTTTGCCGACAAGTTAGAGTTGGGAACATCTGTTCCTCACCACTAATCATCGAGATATCGCCTTCCTTTTTTGTCCATCTACCTAAACTCAAAACAAAAAAAACATAACAAAGAAGCCGGCAAGCCTTGTCTCAAAAAACAAGGATGCACATACCTATGGAAAACCATAGGAAACTTCTCGTTATGCTTTTATCTGCTAATAACGTTTGTTGTAGCCTTTCAAAAAATTAAAGGCAAATTATCTCGTACCTGTTGTAAGCGTCAAGCCCCTTCTTCTGTCTGATGGCTTAACTGATAGCTAAAAGCTAGTACGCTCCCTTTTAACCCAATCAAACATGGTATGCTTATCGCCGTGACAGAACCAGTGGTCGCACCTCCTCTTCCATGTTTACTTTTAAAATAGTCACTTGACTATGAATTCACCGTTAGAGGTAGTGAAAAAGATATAAATATAATTATTTATGACTTTAGTATAGCAAAGAGAAACTAACATTACAAGTAAATCGTTATTCGAATTATAACTATATATACTACTCTTCATTGTATTATATACTATACATAGTCTATACTTTACAACACATTATGTATAGCTCACCATTCGTAACAAACGTAGAACCAAACGTCATGAAATAAAAACATACAAGATACATTGCTAAACTATGTATCTTGTATCGTTAACCACCTATTACGCTCTTTATACTATTTTTAATATGTAACTTATTAAACAATAAAATGTAATCATATATATAGTTTAAAATGTATCGTTCACTATACATCGTAGACTATCTATCGTAGACTATATACCGTATACGATAGATAATAAACAATATATTATTTACACTACATAATATATCGTGTATAGTGATGTACTTTGATGTTCTTGATTTTCATAAGTATCTTATAAATGATATACGATACAATGCCTAACTATACATTATTTAGCTATATACTATACATCGTCCATAATACACGATAAAAGATTTGCAATTTGTTTTGTTACTCATTTATATATAGTAATGCTATGTATAGTGTAGTGTGCAAATTGTATTATGTTTGAGTTAGAACTCGAGCATAATACACTATATATCGATACATTATGTATAATATATATTTGTAAGATACATCGTCTATTATATATTTTCTTTTTTTAGATAATACATAGTGTATCGGGTATAACTCTTGTTGTAGTTTGAGACACTGTAATATGTTTTGTTTTTGAATAGTATATAGTAAACGATACACTATGTATTAGCTAATCCGTGATAACCTTGTTAGGCCATATATTCTTTTATATACTATACATAGTGTATCATGTATTGTTTACGATATATCTTACACAGTACTTGCTAATAGATTTCTATATGGTATACTTTAAGTAGTTAATTATATGTATCGCATTGTTATACATAGTGTATCGTACATATCGGATTGAAAGGAGTAAATATGGTTGCAAATACAATCGTAGTGATGGATGAAAAAGGAGGAGCAGCCAAAACAACATTAAGTTTACTATTGGCTCAAGCTCTAGGAAATGCTGGTTATAAAACGTGTGCAGGTGATCTAGATGGTCAGTGCAATCTAACTACGGCAGCAGGAGTGAACGAAGACGAACAAGAAGGGATTTATTCTGTACTAAAAAAAGAAGTAGAAGTAGCTGATGCTATTGTCCCCGTGGACGGATATGATCTGCTTCCAGGTAGTAAGCTGATGAAGAACTGGGAGAGTGAAGCTTCAGGACTAAAAGATAGGGATTTTCGTTTAAGGAACGTAGTTCAAGATATCAATGATTACTACGATTTTGTACTCTTTGATACACCTCCGTTTTTTGGTGTTTCTACAACAAGTACCCTTTTTACGAATTCAAAAGTTTATGTTCTTATTCCTACTACACCTGATAAGTTTGGGATTGAAGGTGTAAAAGATACAATCGAAGATATTGAAGCTGTTCAAGAAGGATTCTCTTTCTTTGGAATTGATATTGTTATTGCTGGAATCGTTATAACTCAGGTTGATAAGGGGCCAGGCTTTAGTAAAAAATCAATTAAACAAGTCAAAGCAAGAGAAGCAGTAGCAACTCTTGAGAAAATTGCGGAAGAACATAATACTAAAGTTTTTGAGCAATACTTATTTAATAATAAACAATACAAAGATATGATTGCTAATCAAGCAAATGTTTTTACAAATAGTGGCTATAGCATCCCTCAAAAACAAATCACAAATGTTATGAATGAACTAATTAAGACGATTGGAGAACACAATGGCGAAAAAGCTTAATACTATCCAACAAAGAAATTATAATAACCTTTTAACAGCTGTTGAATCAAATGATCGCACAACAGCTAATGAAGTATTTGACCGTTTTTTTAAAGGGAAAGAGATTGAAGAAGTAGTAATTGATAAACTTAAGGAGAAGCATGATATTGCCTATCTAACTGAAGCAAGTGTAGAACCCAAAAAAGCTGCTGTTTCTCCTAAAAAAGTAAATATTGTTACTCAGAAAAAAGAAAAACACAAAATTCCTACTAAACTTGAACCAGCAAAAACTCCGGAAGAAAAAGTGCGTTCGAATCTAAACATGACACAATTATCAATGTCTCGTTTTAGTGCATTAAGAGCTGTTTTAAATAAAAAAGACCTCAAAGGAGAAAATGGCAATTATCCTAAACGTGGAGGATCTGATAAGCTATTCACTGAAATGTTAGATCAGATGTATCAACTTCTAGATGAGGAACAAAAGGAGTTGTTTAATACATTGGTAGAAACTGAGATGAGTTTTAAGTAATCTAATTTAATATGTATTTATCATACAAAAATGTAGGTAACTCGTATTGAAATCATTTTTTGCATACAAAAGTGTAGGTAATTACTACACTTTTTGTTTTGTTGTGATTTAGAATATAGTTGAGAGAGAAAATAGTGATGTTATAAAGCTTAGTATTATTAATTTTGTTTTAGTAATAATAGTTTAAATAGTATTAAGTAGTATTAAGTGGTTAATTATAGTAACTAAGTAGTTAATTATAGTTTAAGTAGTAGAACTTCTGAAACCCTTGCTGTTATTGAGGTAAGCGTACATTTATCCTATAAAACTGTATGTATATCCTACAAATTGGTAGGTATATCCTATAACTTTGCATGAACGTCACACAAAGTTGTATGTTAAGTCTACAAAAATGTATGTATGTCATATAAAATGGCAGGTGTATCCTACAAATCGGTATGTATGTCCTATAAAGTTGCATGTTAAGTTTACAAAAATGTATGTATGTCATATAAAATTGTATGTATATCCTACAAAATGGTTGTAAATTTAAAAAAATACTATGAAAATCAGAATATTAGTGATATAATATCATACAAAAGGGTTGTAAATTAATATATTTATACCCTATCACATATTGCAGTGAGTAATTAGCTTATAGTAAAATAATTACTTTTATTTAAAATACAACCAAAATGTATGATGAATGAACTAAGAGAGGTAGAAGCATTTGGTAGAGAATAGAGAGTTCAGAGAAATCATCAAATATGATAATAAGTTTACCCAAATGTTTCAACTTGGAGACCTTTCACCTCTTCAAGAAAACATGATTTATTCTATATTTGGTGAGTTGCGAGATGTTTATGACGAAAACGAAGCAGCAATCTTTTCTTATTCGAGTCTGGCAATGTTAGCAGGAAATACATTTTTCAGTTCTAGGGAACAAAAGATTGTTCCTAGGACTGGAAAACGATTTGAAACTACAGTTGAGGAACTAGAGGAAAGAATGACTAAAATTGTATATCGACATCCCGAAAAAGTTGTCGATGGTAAGGTAGTCTCTTACACCTCTATTCCACTATTCAAGACCTTTAGAGTAGACCATGAACATAAACTCATTAAAATCCATTTGTCTGATGCGGAATATACTGAGTATGAAGAAGTTACTACAGAAGATGGAACAAAAGTAAAAGTAGAGGTCAAGCGTACAGTTAAAGATCTTTTCAATAACCCTGAGTGGGGTAAAAAAGCTAAGTACATTCAGTATGGGCGTGATTACCATAACTTATTGAAGAGTAAGTATTCTAAACGATTATTTAGACATCTAGCGGACTGGCGTAAAACTGGCTTTGTAAAAGATACAGCTGAAGAGCTTGAACAAGAAGTTTTGATTTTGGATAGCCCTAGTTTACTTCGTTCAAAGGGTACGAAGCTGCAGCAAGCAATGGATGAAATTAATACGCTATTAGTTGATGAGCATGGCCTTCCTGTAATACAGGATTTAACAGTAGAGCGAATCAAAAAAGGAAAATCTATTACCCATTATATTTTTAGATTTAAGCCATTCGATGATGATTTGAGACGTATTGTTGCCACAAATGATAAAGTCATAACTTTCGAGAAGAAGAAGGAATTAGATATCAAGCGTAAAATGGCTATCGTGATGGAAAAATTCTACACAATCTTTCCTAAAGGAAGTAAAGCGGACAACTATAATAATAAGAATCAATTTAAACATTGGCTTGAAACAATGGACCATGAGCTAGTCATTGAGGCATTGGAAAGAACAGGAAGTGACGGAAACCGTACTTTTGGTTGGACAAGAACCTTGCTCAATAAATGGGAAGTAGCAGGATACACAAAACTTTCAGACTTGAGAGATAGTCATTCAACTAATAAGGATAACCGCCCATCAAATGTTCCAGACTGGTCTAATCCAAATTATGAAAACAGAACAGATGAAAAAGACCGTTTAAGACTAGTAGTAGTAGAAGTTAGATCAGTTATTAAATTGGAGCTCTCTAAGACGTCAGACGAAGACAATAAGGCAAATATTAAACATTTAGCAGATAATCTGTTACGAGAGAAACTGTCGGAACTTAAAGAGGAAGGGTTGAACTCCCTGTCTGAAAGCCGTTTTGAAGAAACGAGAGAACAACTTTTAGCTGATATACTGAGTTATTTTAAAATATAACATCAGATATGTTTTAGAATAGATTATATAGGCTCTTTGTCAACTGTAGTGGGTGACGAAAAGCTAACATCTAGAGAGGACCGGATAGGTCCTCTTTTTATGTATGTTCAGAGTGATTAAGATCCGCTTCCTAAAGTTGATGAAGTTTCTAAAACCAAATCCTAGACGTTTGATGTCTTTGATCAATTTATTAGTTGCTTCAAGTTTTGCGTTTGAATAGTCCGTTTCTAGTGCATTTTTGATATATGGTTTTTGTCTAAGAAAGGTCCTAAAGACTGTTTTGAAGTAGTGATTGACGTCTTTTAAGTTTTCTTGAATGAGTTCAAAAAACTCATCTACTCTCTTCTCCTGAAAGTGAAAAAGTAAGAGCTGATAAAGTGTATAGTAGTCAGTAAGCTCTTCTGAAAAGTCTAGTGTTTTCCCAACAACTTCATGTGGACTTAAGGTTTGGTGGAATGTCTTTGAATAAAAAGAGTTGAGAGATAACTTACGGCTGTCCTTTTGGAAGAGTCGCCAATGATTTTTCAAGGCTCGATAGGGTAGAGACTTCTTATCAAACTGGTTCATAATCGCAATTCTTGTCTTTAAAAAGGCACGACCAAGGTGCTGGATAATGTGGAAACGATCAAGAACAATTTTGGCGTTTGGAAAAAGTCTTTTGGCAAGTGGAATATAAGCTCCAGACATATCCATCGTGATAAATTGCACCTGTTGGCGAACTTTTAATGGATACTTTAAAAAGTAGTTTCGTATAGAGGTTTGGCGGCGATTATCAAGGATGGTTATGAGTTCATTTGTCTCATAATTCTGCGCCACAAAAGCCAATTCCCCTTTCTTGAACCCAAACTCATCCCAG
>NZ_JWGQ01000119.1:0-6528 GCF_001069025.1 Streptococcus sp. 1004_SSPC
CTCATAAACGTGTTCGATGTCGCCATTTGGAAGTTTCTTAGTCTCTACGAAACGGTAACCTGGAATATCTTTCTTAGGAGTTGTACCTTCCTCAGTAGTTGTTCCTGGAATTACATTACCATCTTTATCTTTATGAGTTGTTGTAACTTTTTCATAGATGTGTTTTGTATTTCCTTTTTCGTCTACTTCAGTCTTAATAATCTTGTATCCTGGGATATCTTTAGTTGGTTTAGTTCCATCTTCTGTTGGCGAAAGTGGGTTACCATCTTTATCAACGAATGAGGTATCAGGACGAACTGTAGGAGTGTAAGTAGCTGTGACTGGTGTTCCATTCTTATCTATACGTTTAACGGTTACACCTGATGCTTTACCTACGAAGTCAGGTTCTGGTGTGAAGGTTACTTTACCGTTCTCATCGATTGTGTATGTTCCTTCTCCTGGTACTTTCTTCTCAGTTGTGCCATCGTCAAATGTTGGTTTAACAGTTTCGTCGATTTCTACTGGTACTTCTTTACCGTTGATTGTTACTTTGCCACCTTCAAATGTTGGTGTTCCTGATTGAGGTTGTCCTTTAGGACCTTCTGATTCAGAATCTTTTGAAGTTGGTGTTACTGGAACGACTACTGGAGTGTACTTAGCTGTGATTGGTGTGCCGTTCTTATCCACACGTTTAACTGTTACTCCTGTCGCTTGACCAGTGAATGTTTTCTCTGGTGTGAATGTTACTGTACCATTCTCATCGATAGTGTATGTTCCTTCACCTGGGACTTGCTTCTCAGTTGTGCCATCGTCAAATGTTGGTTTAACAGTTTCGTCGATTTCTACAGTTTTTTCTTCACCGTTAACTGTTACTTTGCCACCTTCAAATGTTGGTGTTCCTGATTGAGTAGCACCTTGAACATTTGTAGTGATAACATCTGAACTTGTTGGTGTAGCTGGTTTTACAACTGGTGTGTAAGTAGCTTTAACTGGTGTGCCGTTCTTATCTTCGCGTTGAACTGTGACACCTGTTCCTTTACCTGTGAAGTTCTTTTCTGGTGTGAATGTAACTGTTCCATCTGGAGCTACTGTGTATGTTCCTTCGCCTTCGATAGTTACTGAATCTACTGGATCTCCTGTTTTCGGATCTACCAATTTAGCTGGTTTATCTTCGTTGATTTCTACAGTTTTTTCTTCACCGTTAACTGTTACTTTGCCACCTTCAAATGTTGGTTTACCTGTTTGAGTTGAACCTTGGATATCTTCTGTTACAGCGTCTGTTCCTGTTGGTGTTGCTTTCTTAACAACTGGTGTATACTTAGCTGTGACTGGTGTACCGTTTTTATCTTCACGTTGAACTGTGACACCTGTTCCTTTTCCTGTGAAGTTCTTCTCTGGTGTGAAGGTAACTGTTCCATCTGGAGCTACTGTGTATGTTCCTTCGCCTTCGATCGTTACTGAATCAACTGGATCTCCTGTTTTCGGATCTACCAATTTAGCTGGTTTATCTTCGTTGATTTCTACAGTTTTCTCTTTACCATCAATTGTTACTGTTCCACCCTTGAATTCAGGTTTACCTGTTTGAGTTGAACCTTGGATATCTTCAGTTACAGTATCTGTTCCTGTTGGAGTTACAGGTTTAACTTCTGGTGTGTAAGAAGCTTTAACCGGTGTGCCGTTCTTATCTTGACGAACGACTTCAACACCTTTGGCTACTCCTGTAAATTGTGGTTCTGGCTTGAAGGTTACTGTTCCGTCTGGAGCTACTGTATATGTTCCTTCGCCTTCTACAGTTACTGAATCAACTTGTTCTCCTGTTTTTGGATCCACCAATTTAGCTGGTTTATCTTCATCAATTTCAACAATCTTCTCTTCACCGTTAACCATAGCTGTTCCGCCTTGGAATACTGGTTTACCTGTTTGAGTTGCACCTTGAACATCGACAGATTTAGCTGGATCTGCTGTTGGTGTTACTCCTACGATTGTTGGTGTGTAGGTTGTCGAAACTTTAGTTCCGTTTTCGTCTTCTGCTTGTACGTTAACTGGTTGTACTTTACCTTTGTAAGCTTTGTTAGTTGGTGTGAATGTTACTTTGTTAGTAGCTGGGTCAATTGTGTATTCCCCTACTTTGTTTCCTTCTGGATCTAAAGCGTCTACTGGAGTACCAGGAACTACTGGGTTACCTGAAGCATCAAGAAGAACCGCTGAGTTAGCTTTGATTGGTACTGATTTTTTAACACCTTCTACTGTTGTTTCACCAGGTGCAAATGTTACAGTTCCATCTTGTACTTCACCTTGGATTCCTGAAGATTCCGCTGGTGTTGCTGTTGGTGTTACACCTACGATGTGTGGAGTGTAAGTAGTGTTTACTTTAGTTCCATTTTTATCTTCTGCTTGAACTTTAGCTGGAGTTACTTTACCAGTGTAAGTTTTGTCAGTTGGTGTGAATGTTACTTCACCTGTTGCTGGGTTTACGGTGTATTCCCCTACTTTGTTTCCTTTTTCATCTAATGCATCTACTGGACCATTTGCTTCTGTTCCATCTGGATTCAATAGTTTTACAGAGTTTTCTTTAATTGGTACTTCTGCATTTCCTGCTGTGAATGTTGGTGTTCCTTTTTGAGTTTCACCTTGTACTCCTGCAGAGTCTGCTGGTTTAGCTGTTGGTTCTACAGCTGTTACTGTTGGAGTGTATTTTGTAGTAGCTGTAGCTGTTACATCTTGTCCATCTTTATTTTGACCTACTGGTGCTGTTAATGTTACGTCAACACCTGTTGCAGTTCCTTTGAATGTTGGAAGTGGTTGGAATGTTACTTCACCTGTTGTTGGATTGATTGTGTAAGTTCCTTCTCCATCTACAGTTACAGAGTCAACTTTAGCTCCAGTTTTTGGATCTACTAATTTAGCTGGGTATGTAGCACTTGGTGTTACAGTTGCAGCATTATCAGTTCCTGCATCAGTTTTGAATGTTGGAGTTTTCTTCTGTGCTTTTCCTTGAACATCAGTTGATGTTTCAGGATCGGCAGTGATTTCTTTTGGAGTTACGTTTGGTACATAAACTGCGTCCATAGTTTTTGTAGTAGTTGTATGTGTACCATCATTGATGTTGACAAGACCGTGTTGATCTGTCAATGAAGTCCATCCAGTTGATTGACCATTAGCGTCTACCGCACGAAGTACGATACCATCAGCTTTACCTACGAAGTTAGCTTCTGGAGTAAATGTTACACCTGTATCAGTTACTTCATACGTACCTTGACCCTCTTTAGTGTAAGTTTTAGCTAAAGTTCCATCTGGTTTAACAATCATTACACCTTCAGTTTGCACTTTTTTAGTTGATGCTAAACTAATTGAATTACGTTGTTCAGTGTAATCGATTTTACCATAAGCATTGAATGTAGTTTTACCATTGTTAGAACCTAATTCAGATGCATCAGCTTCTACACGGTTAACAAATTCAATACCGATATTTTGTTTTTCACCTTGTTTACCAGTAGTTTCTTCATAGTCTCCACGTGGTGGGTGAGAAACTCGGATTTGGTTATCTTCAACTTCCCCAGAGTATGCAATTCCTGTAGCTTTTTCTACTTGATCTTCATCTTTTGCGATACGAACACGGAAGTTTACAACATCCTTACTAGTATCGATGACTTGGGTATTTGTAAATGTAAGTTCTACTTCTTGACCATTTCCAGTTACTGTAGCGATATTAGATTCTTCACCTTTATCAAATTTACCATTTCCGTTGAAATCAATAAATCCACGCACATAAGCTGGTGCAACAGTATCTGTGTATTTGTCATTACCATTTGCCGAAGCAATAACCTTAACTTTATAAGTATTGTCCGGAGCTTTAACTAATTGTACCTCTGGAAGACCCGTATCTTTATTTTGTTTAAAGTTATCTGGAGCAATAAGTTGATCTACACCTTCATCAGCATTATCTTTTGCATCATCTGAATCTACTCCAACTACACGAGTACCTGGCGCAGAGTCAATATCCGCTTTTACTTTACCTAAATATGGTTGTTGAATCTGTTTAATTGCTTTTGTGTCATAATCTATAGATTGTGTTCTTAAGTAGTGTTCAGCCATTCCATAAGATTCTGGAAGATCTCCAAAGTCAGAGAACTTGATACCAATCATAGAAGATTGTTGTCCAGAAGACATGATGTATAGTCCTACTTCTGTTACATTGGCAGTAGATAATATTGCTGTTCCTGATCCGTTTTGGTTTAGAGCACCTCCAAACACTTGAGATCCAAGACCTGCAGTAGCAGCATCAGGAGTAGCAAATTTTCCACCACTTAAGGCATTATAGAATTTTTCATCTTGCCATTTAAGGACAGCAGTTTTACCACCATTCATATCTTTAAATTGATCAAGTGGACGATAAGCATTTTTATTTGTTTTATATCCAACAATTGCAGCTAAGTCCCATGGTGTACCATCTGTTGTATAGATTTCAGACTCAAGCGGTCCGACGTCTTCCCCAGAAGTCATAACGATACCAGGTTTAACAGCTTTACCGTTATAAGTCGCTGTTACTTCAAATTTAACCCCAGCTGCTTGACCGTTTTTAGGTTGACCCGCAGGGTTAGTTCCTGCGATTGTTGTTTTAGCATTACCAGTTGTCAAACCAGAATTGGCAACGTGTGTCCACTGGTTCTGAGGATTCGCACCTAATCCTGTTGCACCATTTTCTGGATTGAATTTATTTTCTTTATCAGGTTGATAAGAACTTTCTAAATCAGTTCCAGCAACACGATTTTTGAATATTTCTGTTGATTCGAACGGTTTTAATTCTTTAACCTTCATAGTAACGATATAACCAGGAATCAATTCTTTTGTATAAGTAGAACCGATTTGAAGTTGGTTATTTGCGTTTAACCCTGTCCACGCATTTGTATCTCCAAAGTCTAACCATTGGATTTGGTCGTTTAAATCTTTAATTTCTTTTAGATTATCTTCTTTAGTTTTTACTTTGATATCTGATAGTGAAGAATATCCGTGATCTTCTAACCATTTTTTACCTGTTTCAGTACTTGCATCTTTAAGTGCTGTTGTTTGTGCATCTGCCAAGTTAACTGAAAACTTCCCGTCACGGCCAATTCCTGCATTTTTTAACTCATTGTAAACTGCAAGGATTGACTCGTTAAGGCGTTCCAATTGAGCATCTACTTGCTCTTTTGTCACACTCTTATCAGCTAGAAGAGTCTTAGTTTTAGCAATAACCTCTTTGTTTTTAGCGACTGCTTCTGTAACTGCTGCCTTGTTTTCTTCTTTGACATCAGCCTTAGCTAGTTCAGTCTCAGCCAATTTGTTAGTTACTTCAGCTTCTGATGATACTTGTGTTAGAGTTGTTTTTGCTACTGAAAGATCTTTTTCAGCTGGAGTAGCTTTCTTTTCAGCTTCAGCTTTTGCTACTTCTTCTTCAGACGCTTGTTTCTTGTCGAAACCAGCAGTATTCGACTCAGTTACAACTGTGCTCAACGCTGATACAGTTTCTGCTTGTGCATCTACATCTGCTTGGCTAGCGTCTCCCTTAGCTAGAGTTGCTTTAGCTGTTGCCAACACTTCCTTAGCTGAGTTTACTACTGTAGCATCTGCGTATTTAGCAGTTGAAAGTTTAGACTCCAAAGTAGCAATACTTGCTTCAAGGATAGCCTTGTTTACTTTTTTAGTATCTTCTACTTTAACTTCAGGTTTCACTTCTGTAGCTTTTTCAGTTTCTGGATTAACAGTCTCTGTATTCACAGTTTCTGGCTTCGCAGTCTCTACTGTTTCGGCTTTAGGCTCAGCCTTTTCCGTCTCTTTGTCACCTTGACTAGAAGCAGATGTTGTAATAGCTGTTTCAGCTGATTGTACTTCCGTCGCTGATACTACACCATTACCTAAGAACATTAAACCAGCTGCAATCGCTACTGATGCCGCTCCAAAGCTGTACTTACGAATACCGTAACGAATGTACTTCTCCGCTCGAAAATCTTGTTGTTTCCCTTGCATGCGAGTAACAACCTCCTTATAAATTATTTCACTTTTCAATGTACTTAGCACAAAAAAATCCGACATTTTTAACATTTAATATAACAATGTTTTTATGCCAAAATTATGCACTCCGATACGTCTCAATGATATCACACTTCCGTATTGTAAGCAAACTATTAAATTTAAAATTTAGACTATAATAAATAAATTTTATTTTTCAAAATTATTTATAGTAGTAAATATATTTTTGTTTTTAAGTATCTATCCTCTTTTTAGTAATATTAAAATAATTTTTACCATTTTATTAAATGTTAGCAAACCTATTTTCAGAAAACATTTGTGAATTTCAAAAAACCAATGATTTTTACATCATTGGTTTTCTGCTATATTCGTTTATCAGAAAGATTTAATTAATCTTCTTTCTTCTTGCGAGCTACAAGACCAAATCCACTCAATACTCCAAGAAGCCCAAGTGCTACTAGACTATTATTGTCTTCAGTACCTGTATTTGGCAACTCTTTTTGACCTTCAACATATTTTGGTGTTGCTGGTTGACTTGGT
>NZ_JWGQ01000120.1:0-11894 GCF_001069025.1 Streptococcus sp. 1004_SSPC
AACAGACATTTTTGGGCAGAAGGTTATTATGTAAGTACGGTAGGACTTAATGAAGCCACAATTAAGAAATATATTCAGGAACAAGAGAAGCATGATATCGCTTTGGATAAATTAAGCGTGAAAGAATATGAAAATCCCTTTAGGGATAACGGTAAGTAATGCGAATGCCTCTTTGAGAGGCTTGTGACGAGTCAAAAGCAATAAGGCTTGAACAAAGTGAAAGCCAGCGTCTTTAGGCGCTGGCTGGTATTATGGGCTTATAGCCCTTGGTCAAACCACCCGTTAGACGGGTGGTTATGATTGAGCTAGATAGGAATACTTGAGTAGAAAATAAAAAATCTTCAGAAAGTAGTGTTGATTGTTGGAGGTTATGGTATAATTTACGCGTATACACATAATTTTTGATTTAAAACTTTTACGTTACAATTTAAGGAGGTAATGAATGAAAAAGAGTAAGGTATTTTTACTGGTAGCCGTAGGCCTGTTATCTGTAGGTGTATTAACGGCTTGCTCGTCATCAAGTAAGACGTCTGGTAAGACTTATAATTATGTTTACGGTGGCGATCCTGCAACCCTAGACTATGTTTCTACAAATAAGAAAAATATGACAACAGCCGTTAGTAATGGTGTTGATGGTTTGTTTGAAAATGACCAATACGGGAATCTAAAACCTTCTGTCGCTGAAAACTGGTCTGTTTCTCAAGATGGTTTGACTTATACTTACAAGATTCGTAAGGGTGTCAAATGGTACACTTCAGACGGCGAAGAATATGCCAATGTAACAGCTAAAGACTTTGTAACAGGTCTTAAGCATGCTGCTGATACTAATTCTGAAGCGATTTATTTGCTACAAAACTCAGTTAAGGGCTTGAATGATTACCTTTCAGGTGCCAACAAGGACTTCTCAAATGTAGGTATCAAAGCAGTTGATGATTACACTTTGCAATATACGCTTAGTCAACCAGAACCTTACTGGAACTCAAAATTGACTTACTCTGTCACTTGGCCTGTTAACGCAGGATTTTTGAAATCTAAAGGAAAAGATTTTGGTAAGTCAACGGATCCAACGTCTATTCTTTATAACGGACCATACCTTCTTAAAGCTTTGACAACTAAATCGTCTATTGAGTTCACCAAGAATGAAAATTATTGGGATAAGGATAATGTCTACTTTGACAATATCAAATTAACTTATGATGATGGATCAGATCAAGAGTCTTTGGAACGTAAGTTCACTGATGGTGTCTATACATTAGCTCGCCTCTTCCCTAATAGCTCAAATTATTCTAAGGTTTCTAAAAAGTATAAAGATAATATCTATACTACTCAACCAGCAGCATCAGTAGAGGGGGTTGGTATTAATATTGATCGCCAAACTTACAATAATACCTCTAAAGAAAATGACCAACAGAAATCATCAACTAAAGCAGCACTTCTTAATAAGGATTTCCGTCAATCATTAGGATTTGCCATTGATCGTACAAATTATGCGGCTCAGTTGAATGGTAAAGAAAGTGCTAATACAGCTGTTCGTAATATCTTTGTTAAACCAGACTTTGTTCAGGCAGATGGTAAAGATTTCGGAACAATGGTAATGGATCAACTTCCAGCTTATGGTGATGAGTGGTCTGGTGTGAATCTTGCAGATAGTCAGGATGGTCTTTACAATCCAGAAAAAGCTAAGGCTGAGTTCGCGAAAGCTAAGGAAGCTCTTCAAGCAGAAGGAGTTCAGTTCCCAATTCATTTGGACGTTCCAGTAAACCAAACAAGTAAAATTTTTGTGAATCAAGTGCAATCTCTCAAACAGTCTATTGAAGCTACACTTGGAAAAGAGAATGTTGTAATTGATATCCATCAATTGTCAGCTGACGATTTCTACAATATTACTTACTATGCTTCGAATGCAGCAGCAGAGGATTGGGACTTGTCGGTTGGTGTTGCTTGGGAGCCTGATTACCTCGATCCATCTACATATCTTGATGTTTTGAAAACGACTAGTAGCGAAAACACTAAGTCCTTTATGGGTTACGACAATCCAAATAGTCAAGCTGTGGAAAAAGTAGGTCTTAAAGAATATGACCAATTAGTTGAAGATGCTTCTAAGGAAACTACAGATTTGACACGTCGTTATGAAAAATATGCTAAAGCTCAAGCATGGTTGACAGATAGTGCCCTCTATCTTCCAACTACCGCTTATAGTGGTGCGGCAACGGTAGTTTCTCGCATCCAGCCATTCTCAGGAGCTTACGCTCAAGCTGGTGATAAAGGTTCTACTTACTACTTCAAGTATATTAAATCTCAAGATGATATTGTAACTAAGAAACAATATGATTCAGCTTATAAAGATTGGCTTAAAGAGAAAGCAAAATCTAATGACAAAGCTCAAAAAGATCTTGCAAAACACGTTAAGTAAACTATCGAAAACGTCTACCTTTAGGTAGTCGTTTTTTTGACAAAATTCCTCGAACCACCTTTAGATTGTGTTATAATAAGAGGGATTGGTACTTATAAGCTTATGCTTAAGCTTGGGGAGAGCCTTCAAGCTAACCAGGTATCCAAAGACTGAAGAATAAAACATAAAAAGGAGATTTATCTTGGCTAAAGATATCCGCGTTCGTTACGCACCAAGTCCAACAGGGCTACTACACATTGGTAATGCCCGTACGGCATTGTTTAACTACCTCTATGCACGTCATCATGGCGGTACTTTCATTATCCGTATTGAAGATACTGACCGTAAGCGTCACGTTGAAGATGGTGAACGTTCACAGCTTGATAACTTGCGTTGGTTGGGAATTGACTGGGATGAAAGTCCTGAAACACATGAAAATTACCGTCAATCAGAGCGTTTGCCACTTTACCAAAAATATATTGATCAACTTTTGGCAGAAGGTAAGGCTTACAAGTCATATGTAACTGAAGAAGAATTGGCTACAGAACGTGAACGTCAAGAAGCAGCAGGTGAAACACCTCGTTATATTAACGAGTTCCTTGGTATGACTGAAGAAGAAAAAGCTGCTTACATCGCAGAACGTGAAGCGGCTGGCATTATTCCTACAGTTCGTTTGGCTGTTAATGAGTCAGGAATCTATAAATGGCATGATATCGTTAAAGGAGATATCGAATTTGAAGGTGGCAATATCGGTGGTGATTGGGTTATCCAGAAGAAGGATGGTTACCCAACTTACAACTTTGCGGTTGTTGTTGATGACCACGATATGCAAATTTCACACGTTATCCGTGGAGATGACCACATTGCCAATACACCAAAACAGCTTATGGTTTATGAAGCTCTTGGTTGGGAAGCGCCTGAGTTTGGACATATGACCCTTATCATCAATTCTGAAACTGGTAAGAAGTTGTCTAAACGTGATACTAATACCCTTCAATTTATCGAAGATTACCGTAAAAAAGGTTACCTTCCAGAAGCGGTCTTCAACTTTATTGCTCTTCTAGGTTGGAATCCTGGTGGCGAGGACGAAATCTTCTCTCGCGAAGAACTTATCAAACTCTTTGATGAAAACCGTCTAAGCAAGTCTCCAGCGGCCTTTGACCAGAAGAAACTGGATTGGATGAGTAATGACTACATCAAGAATGCTGATTTCGATAAGATCTTTGCTCTTTGCAAACCTTTCTTGGAAGAAGCTGGTCGTTTAACAGATAAAGCTGAAAAATTAGTGGAACTCTACAAACCACAGATGACAGCTGCAGAAGAAATTGTTCCTCTTACAGATCTCTTCTTTGAAGATTTCCCAGAATTGACAGAGGCTGAAAAAGAAGTTATGGCTGGTGAAACAGTACCAACAGTACTTGAGGCCTTTAAAGCCAAACTCGAAGCTATGTCTGATGATGAGTTTGTTGTTGAAAACATTTTCCCTCAGATTAAGGCTGTTCAAAAAGAAACAGGAATTAAAGGGAAAAACCTTTTCATGCCAATCCGTATTGCTGTTTCAGGAGAAATGCACGGTCCAGAATTGCCAGACACTATTTTCTTGCTCGGTCGTGAAAAATCTATTAAACATATTGATCAAGTTCTTGCAACACTATAAAAAAACTAACCCAACATTTGTTGGGGTGTATAAGCAGTATGTCAGCAATCATATGATTTTAGTTAAGAGTGTTTTTATAATAGATTTGTAATAAAAAGTAGAGAGAAGTTAAGATTTGGTTGGTGTTTCTACTACGCCATTGACATGTATCCATAAATTGAGGTTATCAGTCAGTTAAAGAGCTTGAGGTATCTAGGCTCTTTTTTATATTTTTAGTTTTTTCTAATAGGAATGACGCTAAATTATATATTTATCTTACAATAAAGTAGGTTAATTTTTGAAAGGAAAAGTGGGAGTCTAGAGATGATCGTTTTGTTTACGGTTCCACGTCTATTGGCTCTTTTAATTGTTAGTCGTGATATGTCAGGTTTGCTCAAAGCTTGGAAGAGTAAATGTTGGTTTATCGTTGGGAGTCTCTTGCTTATTTGTAGGAGGCATTACGGGATGGCTTTTAGCACATCTGCTTTTCTACCTTTTCTTAGGATAAATTGCAAGAATAAGTGCAACATTTACTCTAACTCATCTAATAGTGCTTCACAAGCGGTTCTGTAAGCTAAACATTTTCGTGTCGGTGATTGATATCATATAGGGCCTTGTTCAAAGCCTTATCAGAGATAGTGGCTAAATCCGTTTTCTTTGGGAAGTATTCTCTTGGTAAGCCATTTGCGTTCTCATCGCTTCCTTTCTGCCAAGATGAATAGGCGTCCGCTATCTTGAAAGCTAAGTAAAAACAAGTTTTTCGCTCTAGAAAGGTCGCTAAACACCTCTTACTTTTGCCTCTGGAAGACACCACAGTATCAAGTTTCCAGTGGCCAAAAGTTTCACGATTCTAGACCTCTTTGGGACGTTTGGCAATTGGCGTACCAATTCTAAATCTTCCACGTGTTTCTTTGGGCTGTCGACTTTTTCCTTTACGACGAAGGACGCTCAAATCCAGATCAATCAAACCATCATAGAGCCAGTTATAGATGGTTTTAAAAGCTACCATTGGCTCTTGTTCAAACTGATAGCGGCCACAAATCTGTTCAGGCGACAGGAGGATTTTAAACTGTCCTCAATTTCCTTTTTCAACTCTGGTGTCAAACAAGACTTCCGACCTTTTTGTTTAGCCCTGTGGTCATACTGTTCCTGTGCTAAGGCTGCGGAATAACCATTTTGGCATCGTCTTAATTCTCTTGAAATGGTAGACTTATGGACGCCAAGTTTACTTGCAATTTGGCAAGGTTTCAAACCTAATTTCAAGTCGGTTTCTATCTTTATTCAATCGGTTATGGTAGGATGGAGGGCAACTCATAGTTTTTTCTCGGCTTCTGTTTGTTTCGTTACTTACAGTTTACACCAATGAAAGGCTATGAGTTTTTTGTTGCACTATATTTTGCAATTTATCGGTCTAAAAAAGTATATGATTATCTTATAAGTAACTAATTTCTGTAAAAATACTAAATAGATGGCTTTTAGTGATGAAATTTATAAAAAATAGATTAAGAAATTGCAGTTCAGGATAAAAAACGACATTCATTCTATCTAAAATTGCTGTTGGATTCTCTACCGATGATGCTGTTGTTCAAAAGGTCTGTACTTTGTACAGGCCTTTTGGCATTTTAGAAGATAAATAGTTAAAGATGCTTTTGAATCTATTTGTATAGTTTCAAAAGTATTTTTTTATTTTTCATCACCTTTTGCATAAAATTGAATAAAAATTAATATTTAAGCACTTTTTAGGTCAAAAGAATAAATAAAAACAAATAAAACGAAATAAATATAAAAAAATAACAAAAAAGTATTGACAAGTGAATAAATATGCAATATAATTAATCTCGTAAGGTTGATAGAGATAGCAACCCTAAGAAAATATAAGAAAAGAGAAAAATATTATGTCAAAAGAGAAAGTTATTCTTGCCTATTCGGGAGGTCTTGATACCTCAGTCGCTATTACATGGCTTAAAAAAGATTACGATGTTATCACCGTTTGTATGGATGTCGGTGAAGGTAAAAATCTTGAGTTTATCCATGATAAAGCTTTGACAGTTGGAGCTGTTGAGTCATACGTGCTTGATGTTAAAGATGAGTTTGCGGAAGATTATGTGCTTCCAGCACTTCAAGCTCACGCTTACTATGAACAAAAATATCCTTTAGTTTCAGCCCTTAGCCGTCCAATTATTTCTAAAAAATTAGTTGAAATTGCTCATAAAACAGGTGCAACAACTATCGCTCACGGTTGTACTGGTAAAGGTAATGACCAAGTTCGTTTTGAAGTTGCCATCGCTGCTCTAGATCCAGATCTTAAAGTAGTAGCACCAGTGCGTAAGTGGAAATGGTCTCGTGAGGAAGAAATTGAGTATGCTAAGGCCAATGGTGTTCCAGTTCCGGCAGACCTTGATAATCCTTACTCAGTCGACCAAAACCTTTGGGGACGTGCCAATGAGTGTGGTGTTCTTGAAAATCCTTGGAATCAAGCTCCAGAAGAGGCTTTTGGAATTACCAATTCACCAGAGTTTGCGCCAGATGAAGCTGAATATGTCGATGTTACTTTCAAAGAAGGGAAGCCAGTTGCTCTTAACGGTAAAGAAATGAAATTGGCTGACCTTATCCAAGAAATGAATGTTATCGCTGGTAAGCATGGTGTAGGACGTATTGACCACGTTGAAAATCGTCTTGTAGGTATCAAATCTCGTGAAATTTATGAATGTCCAGGAGCTATTGCCCTTTTGACAGCTCATAAAGAAATTGAGGACTTAACTTTGGTACGTGAAGTTTCTCATTTTAAACCAATTCTTGAAAATGAATTGTCAAACCTTATCTACAATGCTTTGTGGTTTAGCCCAGCAACACAAGCTATCATTGCTTATATTAAGGAAACACAAAAAGTTGTTAATGGTATCGCTAAAGTTAAACTTTACAAAGGGCATGCTCAAGTAGTAGCACGTCAATCAGCTAATTCATTGTACGATGAAAACTTGGCTACTTACACATCAGCTGACAGCTTTGATCAGGATGCTGCGATTGGATTTATCAAGCTTTGGGGTCTTCCAACTCAGGTTAATTCACAAGTTAACCATCCGTTTGACAATTAATGACAGATTTCATAAGAAAAGTAGGATATGAGAAGAAAAATTCTTAATATCAGATAAAAGTGGACAGGGAGACGCATCTGATACTCTTTTCTTATAACTTATATTATTCTCGTGAAGACGTTCTGAGAGGCGTCACGAGCCTAAATAAAATACGACAGAGATCGGGTTTTAGGAAAACAAGTGTCCAGAGAGACAAATTAAGCTAGACAAATACTATCTAGCTTTTTTCATTTAAGTTATTGTGACCAAAGAGGTTGTTGCTTGTTATAAGTATTAAGAAAGGATGGAAGATTATCCCAGCGTGGGGCAATCTTCAACATAAAACTATGGCAGAAAATCATAAACTATGGGGCGGTCGGTTCGAAGCTAGTCTTGAAAAATGGGTAGAAGAATTTGGTGCTTCAATCTCATTTGACCAAAAGATGGCAGAGTTTGATTTGAAAGGATCTATTGCCCATGTAACCATGCTGGGTGAGACAGGAATTATTACCAAGGAGGAGTCTTTACAAATTAAACAAGGCTTGGAAGAGCTTCTGGAGGAATATAAGGCTGGTAAGCTAGAATTCGATGTTTCTAACGAAGATATTCATATGAATATGGAAAGTCTTTTAACGGCTAAAATTGGACCTGTGGCAGGAAAGCTTCATACAGCACGTTCACGTAACGACCAAGTAGCGACAGATATGCACTTATATCTGAAAGCCAAATTAGTGGAAGTTATTGAGAAACTTGATAATTTACGTAATACCTTGGTAAGTCTAGCAGACAAACATACCTACACAATTATGCCAGGTTACACCCACTTACAGCATGCTCAGCCGATTTCTTTTGGTCACCACTTGATGGCTTACTACAACATGTTCACACGTGATTCTGAACGTTTTGAATTTAATATCAAGCATACCGATATTTCCCCACTTGGTGCTGCCGCTCTAGCAGGGACAACTTTCCCTATTGATCGTAATATGACATCTGACTTAATGGGCTTCGCAAAGCCATATAGCAATTCCTTGGATGCTGTTTCCGATCGTGACTTTATTCTCGAATTCTTGTCAAACTCAAGTATTCTCATGATGCATATGACACGTATTTGTGAAGAAATCATTAACTGGTGTTCTAACGAGTTTAAGTTTGTAACTCTATCTGATACTTTTTCAACAGGCTCTTCCATTATGCCTCAAAAGAAAAATCCAGATATGGCGGAGCTTATTCGTGGAAAATCAGGTCGTGTTTATGGTAATCTGATTGGACTGTTGACTGTGATGAAATCACTACCTTTGGCTTATAATAAAGACCTACAAGAAGATAAAGAAGGTATGTTTGATACGGTAGAAACGATTACTGTCGCTATTGACATCATCGCAGGGATGCTCAACACTATGACTGTTAACGATAAACATATGGCAGATTCAACAGAGAAAGATTTTTCAAATGCTACAGAGTTGGCTGATTATCTTGCGTCTAAAGGACTTCCATTTCGTGAAGCACATGAGATTGTTGGAAAACTTGTCCTTGAGTGTACCAAAGCTGGCTATTATCTTCAGGATGTTCCTCTCGAACGTTATCAAGAAGTTTCAGATTTAATTGAAGAGGACATCTA
The DNA here is from genome assembly GCF_001069025.1 of Streptococcus sp. 1004_SSPC. Classification (NCBI taxonomy): domain Bacteria; kingdom Bacillati; phylum Bacillota; class Bacilli; order Lactobacillales; family Streptococcaceae; genus Streptococcus; species Streptococcus sp. 1004_SSPC. The sequence goes on from NZ_JWGQ01000120.1 coordinate 8,724, forward strand.
TGAGACACTCAAATCTCATACAGCTGTTGAGCGTCGTCATTCCCTTGGTGGAACTGGTTTTGACCAGGTTAAATGGCAAATCAAAGAAGCTCAAAAAGCTCTAAAAAAATAAGTCTCTAAGGCCCTAACCATAAGGTTTTGGGCTTTTTTGCTATTTATGATATAATAGTACTAATTTTGAGTTTGGAGTCGCATTTTGAAAAAATCTTATCGCGTTAAGAAAGAGAAAGACTTTAAAGCATTATTTGATGCAGGACACAGTGTTGCTAATCGAAAATTTGTTGTCTACAGTCTGAATCGTGATCTGCCTCATTTTAGAGTAGGTTTGTCGGTCAGTAAGCGTCTTGGTAATGCGGTTACTCGGAATCGGGTAAAACGTCGTCTACGACATGCACTGATGGACATGTCATCTCAGTTAGAACATCAAGATTTTGTCGTTATTGCTCGTAAAGGTGTTGAAGACCTAAGTTACCAAGACATTTATAGCAATCTCGTTCATGTCTTAAAAATAGCAAAGTTGTATAAGGGCTAAAAAATTATTTTGCTTCTTTACATTGTAGGATAAACTAAAATCACTCCTGATTTTTGAGATACTCTTAATGAATGGAAGCGAAGCAGTTCTTTATCGTATTAAAAAGGAGTTTTTAGTGAAGAAAAAACTTAATATATCTGTTTTAGGTGCAGGAGCTCTCTTGCTTTTGTCCGCGTGTGGACGAAGTGATGTTACAAGTCACTCTACAGGCCTTTGGGAACGTCTTATTTTAATGTTTGGGAAGGCTATTCAAGGGCTTTCATTTGGTGGTTCTATTGGATTAGGTATTATTATTTTCACGATTTTAATTCGTGCGGTAATGATTCCTCTGTATAATCGCCAAATTAAGTCAAGCCGTGAACTACAAGAGTTGCAGCCAGAGTTACGTCGCTTGCAGAGTGAGTATCCTGGACGCGAGAATCGTGAAGCTCTTGCTTATGCACAACAAGAACTTTATAAAGAGCATGGTGTAAATCCTTACGCAAGTCACCTTCCTCTTATAATTCAGTTTCCTATTTTGATGGCTCTTTACGGAGCTCTCACGCGAGTGCCAGAATTGCGAGAAGGAACATTTCTCTGGGTTGATCTAGGTCAGAAAGACCCTTACTTTATTCTTCCGATTTTGGCGGCTGCTTTCACTTTCCTTTCAACTTGGTTGACAAATAAGGCGGCTAAAGATCGTAGTGCAATGCTTCTTGTTATGAATATCATGCTTCCAATCTTTATTTTCTGGTTTGGAACTCAGATTTCTTCAGGGGTAGCACTTTACTGGGCAGTTTCAAACGCCTTCCAAGTTGTTCAGATTTTGGCTTTTAATAATCCGTTTAAAATCATTGAAGAACGTAATCGTTTGGAAGCAGAAGAAAAAGAACGTGAAGCTAAGATTCGTCGTGCCAAGAAAAAGGCGCATAAACGTAAATAAGGAGGCTTATTATGGTTGTCTATTCTGGACGAACAGTCGAACAAGCTATCGAAAAAGGTTTGAAAGATCTTAATTTATCCCGTATGAAGGCTCATATTAAGGTTATTTCTCGTGAGAAAAAAGGTTTTTTAGGGTTCGGAAAGAAGCCAGCTCGAGTTAGCGTTGAACCAATAAATGAAAAGATAGCTCATGAAGCAGATCAAAACACCGTTAAAGTGGCTCCTGATGCTATAAAACATCCGGATGATTTTGTTACAAGTTCCAAAGAAGAAACTATTGCTTCCAAGAAAGTGACAAAGCTTGTTACGGTTTCAGATAATAAGGAAGAGTCACAGGAAATCTTAACGCAACCAGTGGCTACTGAGACCTTTGGGGAAGAGTTGCCTGGTAAAATACAGGAGCAACCAAAGGCGACAGTCATTCCTTTATCTGTTAAGCGCGAGTCATCAGAAGAGGATGCTACAGAACCTGAGGTTACTTCTCTTGCGCCCAAACTAGAACCTGTTGCTCAACTTCAGACTGTAGAAACTTCAGAATCAGAAGATGATTTCAGCTCTTTTGTGGCATCTGAGTTTAGTTCAGATGAATCTTCTGAAAGCAATTTAGAAGATGTTCAAGCAGCTGCAGATGACGTTTTATCTTATCTTGAAAAAATCATCTATGAAATGGATGTTGATGCTAGTCTGGAGGTTAGTCACAATCGTCGTAATATCATTATACAGATTGAGACAGACCAGCCAGGACGTGTTATTGGCTATCACGGTAAGGTTCTTAAGTCTTTACAACTTTTAGCACAAAATTATTTGCACGACCGTCATTCTAAACGCTCTAGTGTTGTTCTTAATGTTCGTGATTATTTAGAGCAACGTACAGAGACTCTGATTGACTTAGCAGAAAAAATAGCAGCCAAAGTAAAAGAAACAGGGAGAGAGTATGTGATGGATCCAATGACCAACAGCGAACGTAAAATCATTCATAAGTCTCTCTCTCAAATTGAAGGTGTAGAAAGTCACTCAGAAGGTGATGATCCTAATCGTTATGTTGTGGTGACAAAAGTATAATTATAATAGAGTTTATTGCTTACAAAAACTAGTCTTATGGTGCTGCACCCCAATAATGGGACAAGCAAAAAACCTCTTATACGACCAGTTTTCTGTACTCTACAGGAGACTGGTCATTTAATTTTTGTTGAATTCTAGTTTCATTATAAAATAGGATGTAATTTTTAACAATATCTGTTATATTATCTTTGGTTAAGTTTCTCCATTTATGGAGATAGAAGATTTCAGACTTGAGAACAGGATGGAACCATTCGATACAGGCATTATCTGCTGGTGTTTCTTTTCGGGACATGGAGCGGGTGATACCTTTTTCTATACAAGCCTGATAGTAGGCTTTTGAGGTGTAGACAGATCCCGGATCGCTGTGTAAAAGTACCCCTTGAGGTATCTCAAGTTGATTAAGAGTGTCGGGCACAAAGTCCGTATCTTGGCACTCGGAGATGGTATAAGCTACTATTTCACGATTATAGAGATCCACGGTTGAAGATAGATAAAGTCTACAGTTTCCAAAGTAAAGGTAGGTGATGTCTGTGACAAGCTTCTCCATAGGCTTGTCTACCTGAAAATCACGATCTAGCTTATTGTCTGTTACGTGGTAAGTTTTACCTAGATTTGGTACTTTCTTGGGACGTGTCCGACAGAGCCATCCACTCTCC